>WFZZ01000162.1 GCA_015489315.1 Deltaproteobacteria bacterium
TATTTTTTATGCAAATAATTTCTCATAAGGTTTGGGAGTATTTTTGTTGGGGTAAATTTTGAGGAGGTTTACCTTCATTTCTTCAACTGCATGAAAGGCATTGTTATGGCCAGGTTGGCCAACAAAATCCTTTTATAAAAAGCACGGTTACTCACCTAAGGATAAAAAAAACCGTCATGGATGGAATATCATGGCGGTTTTTTTTGTTTTTAAATTCATTTAAAAGGGGGTGATAAGGCAATATAACAATTCGAGGGAGAGCTGTGTTGTTAATTAAAAAATATCAGCAAGTTGGAGGGAACCTATGGAAAAAAGAATTTTCTTTATCATACTGGGTATAGCCTTCCTTTTAGGATGTACCCAAGTCTTAGAAAAAAGGGCCAATGTAATCAAATTACCAGAGGTTGCTCCTGGCGCCTCTTATGTTGGTAGTTCAACATGTTTGGATTGCCATGAAGATATGGCCAATGACAAAAATAATATCCATATGAAAATTGCAGACTTTGAAGTTTCTGGAGGTTACAAGACAGGCTGTGAATCTTGTCATGGACCTGCTTCCCTACATGTGGATGGTGATGGAGATACTTCTAAGATCATAAGATTTGGTGAAGAAGGCATTTCTCCTGAAGAGATCGCCGGCGTTTGTACCACTTGTCACCAAGCAGACGAAGTTATGAATTGGCCTGGTTCCATTCATGCCGAAAGGGATGTGGCATGCACGGAATGTCACAAAGTACATCACAATAAAAACAAAAATCTAATGGCAAAGAATAGGGAGTTAGATCTTTGCTCAGAATGTCATAAGGATGTTACCTCTCAAATGTATCTAATGTCACGCCACCCGGTAAAGGATGGCAAAATGAGCTGTTCAGACTGCCACAATCCCCACGGCAGCGCAAGTCTTGAGGAGGGAATGCTTAGAACAGATGAAAGGGTAAACGATCTTTGCCTTACGTGTCACACCCGCTACCAAGGACCCTTTGTATTTGAACATGATCCGGTTGTAGAAGATTGTTTGATTTGCCATGACCCACATGGAACTGTTGCAAACAATCTTTTGAAACAACAAGAGCCATTCCTTTGTCTCCAATGCCATGAGGCACATTTCCATGCAGCAAGGGCCTCAAGCCTTGAAAAGCATGGAATTCCAGGAGGAGGAAGCCCCTATGACAATGGAAGAAAGCTCCAGGGTACAAATTACGGATTTCAAAAGTCCTTTATGACAAAATGTACCCAATGTCACCAGTATGTCCACGGTTCTGACTTTACTTCTCAGACAGTAACCAGTGGACACGGATTAACCCGGTAGCCAAGGAGGTGTGATCCATGAAAAGACTCTACATATTTTTAGTGACAGCAATCTTTGCACTAGGCTTTGTCAGTGCATCTGCTGTCTTTGCAAATGAAGATAATGGTGAAAAATGGTTTTCAGGCAAGATTAAGGCAGGAAGTACAGTTGCCCCTCAAAAACTAGATAAAAATGAAAGCGGGGCCAAGGGAGGGGCAGAGTATGACTCCCTGGTTGGAAAAAGGGCAACTGTCTATCTTGGTGGAAACCTCGAACTTTCAAAAAATGGCTTTGATCTAAGTGCCGATGCACTTTATCGTGATGTTGATGATCAGGAATATAGCGGAATCTTGTCGCTAAAAAGGGTGCTCATCTACAAAACTGACTACAGCCGTTTTTTACATAGACTTGACCATGACTACATGAACAACTTAGAAGCCCATGTATTTCCACCTGCATCAACAGGATGGACTAATTGGGCAAGTAGCCCGGATTTAAATGGCATAAATGGTGGAAGAACTGTTGGGAGCGCAAATGTATATCACACAGACCTTGCTCCTGATGAAATGTTTGAGATATCAAGGGCACAACTTAAGCAATCCTTTATGTTAAATATACCACAGATTCCTGAGCTTAAATTCAACTTCCATCATCGTTTCGAACAGAGAAAGGGTTCAAAGCAGGCCATGACCAATAGCAAGTGTCTAGCTTGCCATATAGTTTCAAGGGCTCAGGGAATAGAGGAAACAACCCATGACCTTTCTCCAGAACTGAGCCTAAGGTTAGGCACCATGGCCTTTAATTTTTCCTATCTCCACAGGGAATTTGATGTGGACAATGAAGAACTGACCAATATTTACAATGGGCTTAAGAAAAAGGAGCTTTTCCAAAATAGACTCCAGTATGACCGCACAACAGGAGAGCTCCCCTATTCCAGGACTCCTGACTCTACCAAGGATTCCTACAAGGGAAAATTTCGCTGGGACATAAATGCCAATAACACATTCATTGCCAACTATGTCTATTCTAACATGACTAATAGAAGTGTAAGGGGCGCATACGACATCCTGACAGGTAACTACGGAGACGAGCTCGAACTTTATAGCCGAATATTCAATGCGAAACTTCATAGCAGGATATCCAGGGCTTTTTCAGTAAACTTTTTCACCAAATATCAAACCATCGATAATGACAGTGTTGATATCCTTAAAAACGTAAGAAGAAATCCAGCAGCAGCCCCTGGTGGAGCTGTCACCTTAAGTGAAGGTTATATTAATAACAGTGGATACTCATACTTTGAGGAAGAAGAAAAAAGGCTCTCTGGCTATGATTCCAATGAATTTCAAATTGGGGCAGATGTCACATGGCGCCTTATGAGGGGTCTTAAACTCAAGGCAGGCTATGAGTTTATCAGAGAAAAAAGAGACAACTGGAAATATCACAATGTAACAGAATCTACCAAAGAACACCTCTTTAAATTTGCAGGCGACTGGCGTGCAACACATAACCTGCGTTTTGATCTGGATTACAAGTTTGAATACATTGATGATCCTTACATGCTTTTTAAAGCCACATGTCCTCCAAATGGAAGTTATGGTGAATACGCTGGGCTGCCAGCAGGCCTTTATGATGTAACCAGGGCCTATGACCCAAGAATTTACAGCCAGAGGATAGCTGCAAGAAGTAATCTTCCAAGCATAGTGCATGAAGTTCAGTTAAAGAGCCACTGGCATCCCTTTTCAATGCTTTCAACAGGCTTTCATGTTAAATACAGATATGCCAATAATGACGATGTTGACGGAAGGGATTGGAAGAGAAACTTCCTGGTAACAGGTCTTTTTGGAACTCTTACACCCTTTGAAAACTTTGTTTTCACAGCCGGTTATACCTATCTATATGACAAGTATGACTCCCAGTACTGTATTGCCATCTATGATGGGTGAGGCAACTTTATAACCACGGACCAGTTTGGTTCGGAAAAAACTGATATGGATTACAGGACTGAGGCCCATACAGTTAATGCAAATGCATCCTACTTCATATTACCAAATTGGAGCATTACTACAGATTTGGCCTTTACCGTAGGCCGTGGAAACATTACAGACCTGTCTTTTAATTCCATGTATCCCACAGGAGATGCAAAACTTGACCTTGATGTTTCTGCCGTTAATCCAAATATGCCTCACCTTTATGATGTGGCATATCTAAACGGTATGGATAAGTATTCAACTCTTGAGTACAAGTCTGTGGATTTTAACTTTGGCACCACTTATTCCATGAGTAATGGCGTAGGGATAAGCCTTAACTACACACTCTACTACTTTAAAGACAATGATCCCTATGTCTATGGTGACCAGGGTTCAACCACACAACTGCTAATGGGCTATTTGAGTTATAGATTCTAGCACCAATTTCATTTTTGTGCTAATAAGGGGGGAGCTGTAGCCCCCCTTTTTAATTTTTAAAATGGATACTCAATTAAAAGGTCAAAAATGCCAGACGAAAATGTAAAAAAGAGACTGGCTGAAGAGGTCGCTGAAACTGCAAAGGCGGCACTTAAGCAGTTAATCAGCAAAGGTCATCTGCCTTGGCCTGACGTCTATTCTGAGGAATTTTGGACTGTGGCCAAAAATAAAAATTTTTCTATCCTTCCAGAAAAAGATGATGCCTATAAAGAAATTTCAATGGAAGCCCTTCAAGGTTTTGCGCAGAAGGCGGAAGGGCTTCTTGAAAATGTCAAAGATACTGTTGAAAAATTTTTAATAGAGACCAAGGAGCATGTTAGTGACATGCAGGTCTCTCTAAAAAATCTGGATGAAAAAGACAAAGAAAACCTCTTTTATGAAGATATTGCAAAACTTATTTTAAAAAACAAAACCCTTGAGCTTAAGGCCCAACAGACTGAAAAAAAGATTCAGGAACAGGCAAAGACTATAGAAAATCTTAGAGCAAAGTTACGAATTGATCCATTAACCAACCTTTTTAACAGACACGCACTAGAAAGTGACCTCAGGAAGGAGCTTGCAAAGATAAAACGGTATAATTATCCTCTTTCCCTCATTATGTGCGATATTGACCACTTCAAGGAGATAAATGATACCTATGGACACCAGGTAGGTGATAAGATTCTGAAAAAACTTTCAGAGTTGTGGAA
>WFZZ01000163.1 GCA_015489315.1 Deltaproteobacteria bacterium
AGAGCTGGAGCACGTTCTGGGAGCTTGCATTAGCCTGGGCCATGGCAAAGGTCCCTGCCTGCATCAGGATCTGGAGCCTTGCGAAGTTGGAAGACTCTTCGGCAAAGTCTACATCGCGGATCTGAGATTCCGCAGCCGTCACATTCACCTGTGTAGTAGTCAGGTTGGCGATGGTGCTCGTGAGTTGGTTCTGGGTGGAACCGAGGTCTGCCTTGATGGAGTCAATATTTTTTAGTGCAGCATCAGCAATAGATATAGCTATCTGCGCGCTTTCTTGTGTAGTGACGTCGATATCTGAGAGACTATATTTTTCAACATCCGTGACTTCGGTACCTGATGCTCCTCCGTCATTTTGGGCAAGGACAGTGCCAGTGACTAAAACAGAATTGTTAGAGCTATTATATTTTAGTGTCATGGCATTTTCGAGGTAGGTGTCCTCAGCAACCCTGTAACGTTTTTCCAGAACGGTTCCAGCGGTAAGGGTTCTCGTGGAGGTACCATCAAATACTAATATATCATTAGTAAGAACTGTTCCAGCAGCCATGTAGGAATTTGAAGCAAGGATGCTTCCGGCAGCAAGGGTCATGTCTGCTGTTAAGGTTTCATCTGAATTTAATGTAAAATTGGCACCTAGTGTGGAACCTGTGGCAATTTCACTGGAACTGGATATGATAGAACCAGCTTTCAAAGTCATATCTGCTGTCAATGTGATAGCATGGCTTTTAGCTAGAGTGACATCTCCTCCTATGGTAGAACCAGCTATAATTTCAAAGCTATCTCCACTTGTGGCCAGAGTAGAATTTGCCTTCAATGTCATATTTTCAGTAAGTGTCATGGTTCCGCTAAGAGTAATATCTTTTCCAACATACGATCCAGCGGCTAGCTGAGAGGCGGTTTTTATTGTAGAACCACTTTTGGCAATCATATCTGCTTGTAAGGTGACGTCTGCATTAAGAGTGGCATTTGCATTAAGCACTGTGCCAGCAGATATGGTCCCATCAGATGTCTGAATATCCGTAGTTACTAAGGTTCCTTTTGCCAATACGGTGCCACTCTTAAGAAGAGAGCCAGACTTTAGTAGACTATCTGTATCAGTGTCAGAAGCATCTGCTTTAAGGTGAGCAACGCCACCTAGAACAGAGGTTGCTTCAATGACTGTATTGCTAACTAGTGTGCTTCCCGCAAGCAATACGCTGTCTTCCGTGGTGCTGATAGTATTTACACTTAGTTGACCACTTGTAAGGTCAAAGCCAAGTGTGGTGCCTGCAGCCAATTCATGCTGCGTCGTGGTTACACCAGCTAGTACTGATCCCGCTTTTAATGTTGAATCTGCCTGCATTGTATAGGCAACTGCCGACAGGTTTAGATTATCTGTAAACGCCAGGGCTGCTCCACTTGCTTTATCCGTGATCTGAATCTCATTCGGACTCGTTTGATAAAGCCTGATATACCCAAACGTATTCATGTTGCTTCCAGCAAGCACTGTGCCCGTATCACCAGTAACTTTGATTGCCCTTCCATCTGTGGAGGTAAGAGTAAGATAGCCCGCAGTGTCTACGCTTGCTATAACACCGTGCTGTGCTGTTTTGGCATTGATGGCATTTACCAGGGAACCGTCTGAGTCATTATCAAGGACTGTTACAGCACCGATGGTCACACCATTGATTGCAAAGTCTGAACCAGTGGTTCCAGCGGCGACGGCCGATGCACTGGTACTTTTCACGATGGCCTCAGCCGTGACTCCTGTCTTGTCTGATGCCCTATTGATGGCATCTGCAAGGGCTCCCATGCCATTTTCTGCGGAATTATTGTACTGAAGGTCAACTGAATTAATGTCTACACTAGTATTTAAGATGTTGCTGTAGATGCTCAGTTGTACGGTCCCGCCTGAATCATTCGTTAGCTGTAATTTTCCAGTCTGGACATGACCGATTTTATCTGAACTTGTTGCTCCAATATTAATTTCCACAGTCTGTCCGGAATATGCCCCAACCTGGAATTTCTTGTTTGCAAAGTTTCCAGTCAGAAGCTTTTGTCCATTGAAGTTTGTAGTGTTGGCAATGTCATCCAATTCTGCCAAAAGTTTGTCTATGTCAGACTGGATAGCGTTTCTGGATTCTGTGGTTTGCCCATCCTGAGCTGCCTGGATGGCCTTGGTTTTTATGGTATTGATAATGTTGACGGCCTCCTCCAGTGCCGAGTCGGCAATCTGGACAATACTTATTCCATCGTTTGCGTTTTTGATTGCCTGACCAATGCCCATCGACTGAGCCTTTAAGGTGTTGGCAATATACATCCCAGAGGCATCGTCTGCTGACCTATTGATCCTAAGACCAGTGGAAAGTCTTTCTAAGGATTTGGATAAAGACGAGTCTGTTCTTTTAAGGCTTGTGTGTGCTGTTAGTGCTGAGACGTTGGTGTTAATTCTTAGTGCCATGATTTAATCCTCCTTGATCAATTTTTTTGGCTGTCCTTGCCATTAAGTAAAGATTAAAAAGATAATTTGTTTGTCCTATCCAAACTTCAATATCACCCCCTTTCAATATTTTTTTCATATTCTATTATGGGTATCGGAAGATTGCTATCACAACTTTAAAAAAAAGTGGGGGTAAAATGCAAGCTAATTTTTCGCCTGGAGTTTATAAGAAGAATTTTTCACTCTTGGAAAAAAAACATCCCGACCTGGCTTCAAAATTAAGAGGAGTCCTTCCAAACGTCGAAGCCATTGGAGAGTTCACAAAATCAAAAAATGGCCGCCCCATAATTCAATATAAAGATGAGAATGGTAATCCATTGAATCTCTATTCAAATAATATAGAAGACCCTCTCATTGATGTTCAGGCACACCTAAAAACAGTTGAACCCGCTTCAGATGGCATTGTTGTGGGTATAGGAATTGGACTTGGTTATTGGCCCCTAGAAATATTTAGGAAACGTCCATCCATTGTACAGATGGTTATTATAGAACCTTGTGTAGAGCAATTCGTGGCCACAATGATGGTCCAGGACTTGTCTGACCTCATCAATGCCTCGCATGTTTCTTTCCTTGTCGGCAATTTGGATATGCATGAACTGGAAAATAAGGTCAGAAAAAACGCCTCATTAAGGGATGTACATATTTTGAAACACGTACAGAGTTTTCAATGGAGGAAGGAGTTATATGAGAAAACTTTTCAGAATGTATTTGAACTCTTAAATAAACTCTGTGCTGGCGGCGCTACGATAATAGCCCGTGCAAAGGAGCTAATTGAAGATGCCTATCGTAATATGGAATTGTTGCCCCATTCATATTTCCTCAACCAGATTAAAGGTGCTTTTCAAGGTATTCCTGCAATAGTGGTATCTGCTGGACCATCACTTGAGAATGATCTAGATACCCTCAGAAATGTTCAGGATAGAGCACTAATAATCACTGTAGATTCTTCACTTCCCGTCCTTATGAATCATGGCATAAGTCCAGATTTTGTAACCACCATTGATATGCAAAAGATAGATGTCGAAAAGGTTAACTGTGCGTTTGATAGAAAGAACCCTTTTTCACTGGTGGCAATGTTAAAATGTGGCTATCTAATGCCCCGTCTTTTGCAGGTGAGGCATCTTTTTTGGGCTATCACTCAAGACGTTCCCCTTCTTTGGTTGGCTAAGTTATTTGGAATAGAGGAATTCATACCTAAAGCCAGTTCAGTCTCACACCTTGCCCTATCTACAGCCCTTTTATTGGGGGCAGATCCTGTAATCCTGTTGGGGCAAGACCTTGCCTATCCTGCAGGAGAGAGAGAGGACCATGCAAAGGGAACAGTTTTCTCCAGTACAGAGATAATCAGAGACATCATAGAATTGGATGCCATTGGAGGGGGGAGGGTTAGAAGTGATAGGGTGTTTTTAACCACTAAAACAGAGCTTGAGGCTATAATAAGGGGCGCTAACTCAAAGATTATTAACGCCACTTCTTATGGCGCTAGGCTGGATGGGACAGATGAAAGAAGGTTGCACGAACTTAATGACTATTTTTCAAAGGAAAAGATAGAGGCTCTTGAAGACTTTTATACTCGTGTGGAGCAAATGGAACGGCCTGACAGGGAATCGCTTCTGAGGGCACTTAGTAAACTGGAAGTAGAGATCGATCGTCAATATAACATTATTAAAGAATCACTTGGAATAGGTGATAAAATAATAAAGAGCATAAAACCTAAAAGATTTACTAATGTCAGGCAACTTGAAGATATGCCAGCAAAATTACAGCAAGATATAATAAAATTCGACAAATTAGTCCAGAAAGTAGATAGTGCCATGTCTACTTGGGGTATCTTACTAGATCTTACCTTTGATGCCCTTAAAAAAAATGACGATTGGCAACGTTCTAATCAAAGGTTGTTGGCAAATAAGGGTTATATTGATTGGTTAAAGGGTGAGATTGAAAGGATTTGTTTTGTACAAAAAAAACGGCAGGAGGCAGCCGAGTTTTTTAAAAAATATTTAGGTGAGTTAATGCAATATTTTAGGATGGAGAAAAAATATCTTTTTAATAAAGAACAATATTTTTCAGAACTCTGTAATTTATATGCAGAAAGGTTAAATATTGTTTTACTTTCTCCTTTATTAGATCAAATCAAAATAAAAACTCCAGAGATAGAAATAAATAAGAAAATATATGGCGCTTTCATCAAGGCCATTTATGGAAAGGGTGATGAAGCTATTCAGATATGGGAAGGTGATGACATCCAAAGAATTACAGACAGTGGTTTGCTTATAAATAAGCTTAAAGATCTCGCTGTCAAAGAGTGGTTTGAACTGCTCTTACTCCGAGGACTAGTTGAAGAAAAAGATGGATATTATGTGTTGTTAGGTGAAGTACTACCCCATTTACTGCGACAATGGCTATTACGTATTTTGAGATGCTGTGGAAGTGATTCATTTTGTCTAAAAAGGTTGAAATTGGCATGGGAAGAGTACAAAGAGGCAATACAGCGATACATTAATTTGGAAAAATATAATAAAGCACTAGATATTTTGAAGGCCTGGGATGTGGCCGATTTTGAGCTTCAAGGTAGAGATTATTTATATGCACTTATTTTCTATAGGTTAGACCAGTTGGACAAGGCTTTGGAATATATTGCAAAATGTATAGAAAACGGTGAAAATTCTCCTGATTTCCATGAGTTGGCTGCCAGAATCTTAATTGAATCAGGTGATATTGATTTGGGTGTTAAACATATTCAAAAAGCCGTGTCATTGGATAAGAACAAGGGAACACTATGGCTAGAATTGGGTGATGGCGCTTTTGCCATCGGAGACTTTGAAGGGGCCTCACTTGCAACTGAGAGATATCTAGAAGTTTTCCCAAATGATGTTCAAGCACTGCGCTTATTAGGAGAATCTTACAATAAGTTAGGAAAAGCCAAAGAGGCCAAACTGGTTTTAGAGGCAGCGTTACAGTTGGCTAGGGAAGAAGCAAACCGAAATGAATGTAATATGCCTGAACATTCTTCATCCACTGATAATATTGATAAGAACAGATATAATGAACTTTTTTCCCAGGCTAGCCAAGCGCAACAGGCTGGAGATCACCAAAAGGCCATTACTTTTTACGAAAAAGCAGCAACTATATTTGATAATGATCCAAATCTATGGCAGAATTTAGGTGTTTCCCACCATAAGCTCCGTCAATTCGATCTCGCCAGAAAGGCGATCACAAAAGCGATTTCTCTCGCACCTGATGACGTTGATCCTTTATATAACCTAGGTGTTTTATGTTTGGATGAAAAGAAATATTCTGAAGCTTTAGAAATATTTAAGAAAGTGCTAAATAAGGCCCCTCATCACGTTCGAGCTCTGATTAATTTGGGGCACTTGTTACTCGAGTATAAGCATATGCCAAATGACGCCTTGCCTTTATTTGAAAAGGCTGTGGAGTTAGAGCCTGAAAATCTAACGGCCTTGTATAATTTAGGTAATTGTTACTGGGCCTTAAAGGAAATCGACAAGGCCATTATTAATTATAAAAAGGCGATTTCAATCTCCCCGGATTTTGTAAAGGCCCACTGGAATTTATCCAATACACTATTATTAAAAGGAGAGCTAAAGGAAGGATTCAAAGAATACCTTTGGCGGTGGAAGAAAGAGGAAATGGGCTCTCCTGAATCCATTCCTGTCCCATTGTGGTCTGGCAAAGAATCCATAAAGGGAAAAGTTATCCTCATTTATGCAGAGCAAGGGGCAGGTGATAACATCCAATTTTTGAGGTTTGTTGATAGAGTTACTAGTTTGGGTGGAGACGTGGTAATGGCCTGTCAGGTGCCACTTATTGATTTATTCCAATCAAAAAATGGTATTAGTCGTGTTATAAATAAAGAGAACATGCACTTGATTTATGATGTTGTCGATTTTCAGATTCCCCTATTGAATCTTCCAAGTATCTTTGAGATTGAAACTATTGAAGATATTCCTTGTGATGTACCTTATTTAAAAAGTCCTATTGTTCTTATTGACTATTACAAAAAAATTTTGATGGATTGTTTAAAGGGAAAGTCAACTGTGTCCCTAAAAATTGGCTTTGTATGGAAAGGAAATCCAAAACACAGTAATGATAAGAACAGGTCATGCAGATTTGAAGATTTTTTGCAGTTATTTGACGTGCCGGGCACTCAGTGGTTTAGTTTACAGTTAATAAAGGAACCTCTGCCTGTAAAACGAGACAATCTCTTCAATATGGCACCTTATCTTGCATCATTTGCCCATACCGCTGCCATCATCGAACACTTGGATCTGGTTATATCCGTGGATACCTCTGTGGCACATTTGGCAGGTGCCCTGGGTAAACCCGTGTGGACTCTGCTCCCTTGGCTTCCTGATTGGCGTTGGGGCATTGAGGGCGAAACTACCCCCTGGTATCCCACCATGCGATTGATACGGCAGGAGAGACCAAAGGATTGGGATGGGGTGTTTAATAAGGTGAGGGTGATGCTGGAGGAACTGCTCTCAAAAAAGATTTAACCGCAAAGACGCAAAGGACGCCAAGAAATTTAGACCCCAAGGAGATGCCCTAGGCCTCTATCTTGAATGAGATTTGCATGTGCCCCTTCCAGAAGACATTGGCCACATCACTTCGTTCACAGATGGTGTGATAGATCCTAAAGAAATAGGCCTTTTCCCCAAAGGCGCCTCTGGCCTCTTCATAGTGAAGGAGAGGAACTGAGTAGAGTTGGGCATGATCAGTTTTGATGGCGATTTTTTTGTGCCTGTCCCCAATTTCAAGCTCTCCTGTGGTATTTCCAAGGCAGCTCCTTGCAGTCACAATGTGGTTAACTGGTTCATCTTGCCTGACAAGCTGCCCCCTTAACCGGAAGACCTCTGGTGCAGTCCCTCCGTTTGACGTCTTGTAATAAAGGGAATCTCGCTCAAATGCCCTGGGCCAGACTGTGATTATGCCAAGGCGAAGGGAGGCAGGCCTGAGGTCAGTAGCATACATATCATATGTAAGCTCCACTGAGTTTTCCTCGATATTATAAGTCTTCATGATACTCATACCTGGCAACTGACATGGTCGAGAGGCCTTTATAATCAGGCCTTCCCGTGTGATTTTGTAAGTGTAATCAATGTTAC
>WFZZ01000164.1 GCA_015489315.1 Deltaproteobacteria bacterium
AGATATGGATGAAATCAAAAATAGGCTCCGAATCCCAAATTCAAAACGCATATTTTACATACCCCTTGCCCTTGAAAGGGGCTTATCTATACGAGAAATTAATAGACTCACTGGAATTGACCCCTGGTTTATTTTTCAAATTGATAAAATAAGAAGGACTGGAAATGGCATAAGGGAAGAAGGCGAAGGGGCCCTTGATAGGCTCTATGAGCTTAAAAGGGAGGGTTTTTCAGATAGACAAATTGCATATCTAACAGGAAAGAGTGAAGAAGAGATTAGAAACTTCCGCTATGAAAGGGATATAAAGCCTGTTTATAAGCTCGTTGATACCTGTGCAGCAGAATTTGAGGCCTATACCCCTTATTATTATTCAACCTATGAGTCAGAAAGCGAATCTAGGCCTAGTAGCAACAAGAAGGTCATGATCCTGGGAGGAGGGCCTAACAGAATTGGCCAGGGCATAGAGTTTGACTACTGCTGTGTTCATGCCTCCTTTGCCCTGAGGGAAGAAGGAATTGAGAGCATAATGGTAAATTCCAATCCAGAGACCGTTTCTACTGACTATGATACTTCGGATAAGCTCTATTTTGAGCCCCTGACCCTTGAAGATGTCCTTCACATAGTGGATACAGAAAGGCCGGATGGAGTTATTGTCCAGTTTGGAGGGCAGACCCCTTTAAACCTTGCCGTTCCCCTGGAAAAGGCAGGTGTTAAAATTCTTGGTACAAGCCCATCCAGTATAGACAGGGCAGAGGACAGGGAAAGCTTTCAAAAGATGCTTAAAAAGCTCGGCCTCATTCAGCCAGCCAACGGCACCGCCTTTAATCTGGAAGAGGCCCTTAAGATTGCAGAAGATATTGGGTACCCTGTGGTTGTAAGGCCTTCCTACGTCCTTGGGGGCCGGGCAATGCGAATTGTTCATACCAGTCAGGAGCTTCGGGATTTTATGGAAGAGGCGGTTGAGGTTTCAGAGGGGCACCCTGTCCTCATTGACAAGTACTTACAGGATGCAATAGAGATAGATGTTGATGCCATAAGCGATGGAGAAATTACAGTTATTGGTGGTATCATGGAGCATGTGGAAGAGGCTGGAATACATTCTGGAGACTCTGCATGTGTCCTTCCCCCCCACAGGCTGAGTCAGGAGATGATTGAAGAGATAATGGATGCCACCAAAAAGATGGCAAAAGAGTTAAATGTTATTGGACTTATGAATGTCCAATATGCCGTAAAGGATGAAAGGCTCTATGTCCTTGAGGTAAATCCCAGGGCATCAAGGACTGTTCCCTTTGTAAGCAAGGCCACAGGGGTTCCCCTGGCAAAGCTTGCAACAAAGGTGATGGTTGGAAAGAGCCTTAAGGAGCTTGGTTTTACCAAAGAGCCACGGGTTAAACATATCTCAGTGAAGGAGTCGGTATTTCCATTTAGAAAGTTTCCAGGTGTTGACATTATCCTGGGGCCAGAGATGAAGTCCACAGGGGAAGTGATGGGGATAGATAAGAGTGTTGGCATGGCCTATGCCAAAAGCCAGTTTGCAGTTGGCCTAAGGCTTCCTTTAAAGGGTACTGCCTTTTTGAGCATCAAAAAGGGTGACAAAGAGGCCCTTTTGGATACAGCAAGGCTCCTTGAAAAAGAAGGCTTCAGGATTGTTGCTACAAGTGGGACAGCAAGGTTTCTTAATGAGCATGGTGTGAAATGCGAAAAGGTCCTTAAGTTTTCAGAGGGGCGTCCCAACTGTGTTGACATGATGAAAAACGGTGAGATTGATCTTGTGATAAATACCCCAAGTGGAAAAAAGCGCACCCTTTCAGATGCCTATCATCTTAGAAGAACTGCCCTTGAGTTAGAAATACCATATTTTACAACGGTAGCCGGGGCAAAGGCGGCAGTAAAGGCCATTATTGCCCTTAAAAATCACGAAATGGATGTAAAACCCCTTCAGGAATACTATCAAGAAAACAGATGAATCAGAAAAGAGATTTCCTAGATTGTAACAACTTTTGGAAGATAAGGCGTTATTTTGGTGGTCCAAAGGAAGAATGTGGCATTTTTGGCGTATATGGCCACGAAGATGCAGCAAAGCTCACCTATTTTGGTCTCTATGCCCTTCAGCACCGGGGTCAGGAAAGTGCAGGGATAGTAACCTCAAACGGAAAAGAGGTCTGCGAATATAAGGCAATGGGCCTTGTTAGCGAGGTCTTTAATGAAAGGAGCCTCAAGGATTTAAGGGGGCATATTGCCGTAGGCCATGTCCGCTACTCTACAACTGGATCTTCTGTCCTTCAAAATGCACAGCCCTTTTGTGTAAACCATGCAGGCTGCACCCTGGCAGTCGCCCATAATGGAAACCTTGTGAATGCGGCCCAGATAAGAAAGGACCTTGAAAATTTTGGCTCTATTTTTCAGACCACGATGGATAGTGAGGTGATAGTCCACCTTCTTGCAAAGGCCTGGAAACTTGGGATAGAAGAAGCCATTGGCCAGTCCATGAAGGTCATAAAAGGGGCATATAGTGTTTTGATTCTTACAGAAAAGGCCCTTATTGCCTTTAGAGACCCTTTGGGCTTTAGGCCCTTATCCATAGGAAGGATGCCAAATGGGGCCTATGTCCTTGCCTCGGAGACCTGTGCCTTTGACCTTATCCAGGCAGAATACATTAGGGAGGTGGAAAGGGGTGAGATAGTAATCATTGATGAAAATGGTCTTCATTCCCACACTGCAATTCAGGCAGAAAGGAGGGCCAATTGCATATTTGAATTCATCTACTTTGCAAGGCCTGATAGCAACATCTTTGGGAAAAATGTCTATACCTTTCGAAAGGCCCTTGGCGCTGCCCTTATCAAGGAAGTTACAATTGATGCAGATTTTGTCATGCCATTTCCTGACTCTGGAAACTATGCTGCCGTTGGTTATGCCCAGGCAGCAGGGCTTCCCCTTGAGCTTGCTGTGATAAGAAATCACTATGTGGGAAGGACATTCATCCAGCCAAGTCAGGCCATGAGGGACTTTGGAGTAAGGGTTAAGCTAAACCCGGTTAAGGATGTTATAAGGGGTAAAAAGGTAATAATAATGGAGGATTCCATCATCAGGGGGACTACCAGTAGAACCAGGATCAAGGCCATTAGGGATGCAGGTGCTAAAGAGATTTACATGCTTGTAAGCTGCCCTCCGACCAAATTTCCATGTTTTTACGGGATAGATTTCCCCACAAAAGGAGAACTCATTGCAGCCAAAAAGAGTGTTGAAGAGATAAGGGATTTCTTGGGCCTTGATGGCCTTCACTATTTGAGTATAGAGTCCATGGTTGAGGCTTCCGGGGCAAATTCTGAAAGGTTCTGTCTTGCCTGCTTTAATGGCAAGTATCCCACCGAAGTAGATTTTTCTATAGGGAAATTTAGCCTTGAAGCTTGAAGTGAAGGACAAAGAGGCCATAATTGAGGCCGGCAAAAAGGCCATTGGTGTTGAAATAGAAGGCCTTGAGCTTGTTAAATCCAAGCTTGGAGACGGGTTTTATTGTGCCGTTAATATTATTTTTGAGTCAAGCGGACGAGTAGTTGTAACTGGTATTGGAAAATCCGGGCTTGTTGGGAGAAAGATAGCTGCCACCCTTGCAAGCACTGGTACACCTTCCATTTTTCTTCATCCCGTCGAGGCCATGCACGGGGATTTGGGCATGGTAATGACAGGGGATGTGGTTATAGCTATATCAAATAGCGGCCAGACCCAGGAGCTAAATGCCCTTATCCCAGCCTTTAAGGATA
>WFZZ01000165.1 GCA_015489315.1 Deltaproteobacteria bacterium
CTTTCTAATATTTGCCCAGAATAACTCAGGGAAAGAATAGATGACGCCTCGACGAGTCAGAGCTTGAAGAAATCGAGTGAGAAATCGAACATCCTGCCAAAAGGGCCATAAAATAAAGAGAAATACAAAAAATTAAGAAACTTACGATTCTTTTCACTTCGAATTACCTCCATTTGGAAACATGTTAAAAATTTGTTAGATTTTACATTATGGGGCCTTAATTCCAATATATTTTTAAAAAATTTGGCAGTTGATATATACATGCAAAAATTAAGCACCCTAACAAGGGGAAAATATAAAAGAAAAGATGTGTAAAGGAAGCTACGGCTTTCTGCCCACTAAAGAGGAGCGTTAGAACTTAATCTTTCTTTAAAGTTGGTAAAAAAGTAGTTGGAATCCGATTCCTCTTTGGTCAGGTCCTTTTGAATGGCCTTGGTTAACGCCCAGTAATCGATAGTCCCATTGCTTTTTGGAGCATATTCATAAATAAGCACTTTTTCTCCAGGGGCCTCAGAAAGCCTCACATTTTGTCTGACAAAAGGAAAAAGTAAATCCCTTCCAAAGACCTTTTTGATCTCCTTTAAAAACTGCCAACTGCTTTTTAGGTTTCTATTAAACATTACTGGGATTATGCCCTTAAGCTCAAGTTTTGGATTGGCCTTTTCCCTAATCCTTTCCATTAGTCTTTTTATTTCAAAAAGCCCGTCAAGGGCAAGAAACTGTAATGGAACTGTAATATATACATACTGGCAGGCAGTAAGACACGATACAAGCAGAAGACCAATATAGGGCGGGGTGTCAAAGATAATGTAATCAAAGTGGGATTGGCATTCCTTAAGGCATCTTTTTAGCAAAAAAGCCGCCCCCTTTTCCCTGCTGAAATCCGCCTCAAATTCCGAAAGTGCCCTATTCCCTGGAAGGATATAAAGCCCTTTGTAGCCTGTGGGGGAGATGGCATCCTTGACTTCTACCTTTCCATAAAGACAGTCAAGGAGACCATTAGAATTTTTTTCTTGGTCAAGAAGCCAAAGGCTTGCATGGGCCTGGGGATCACAGTCAACCAAAAGGACCCTTTTGCCCAAAAGTCCAAGCCCCCCGGCCACATGCACTGCCGTTGTAGTCTTTCCGCTTCCGCCCTTTCTGTTACAAAAGGATAGGATCCTGGCCATTTTATTCCAGAAATTTAAAACCAAGTCTTAGAAAATCGCCATCAAGTTCTTTAAACCAACGTAGTTCTGAGAGCAGAGGAGCCAGTTTCCCAAGTTTAATCCTGCATCTATCTCCCACCTTTAAGGAAAAGGGCTTTCTAATTACAAGACCACAACCTCCATAAGGGTGCTTATCTGCAATAAGGGAGACAAATTCAGGCTCGAAATCTCCAGAAAGTTTTAATGAAACAAAGGCAGTTTCCAGAGGGTCAGGAGCAAACCTTGGATATCGTCTCTTCTCTTCTTGTATTATATTCAATTTTTTCACTGTTCACCCTTCAAAACTTGAAAAACTTTTTTCTTAAGCTCTGGAATCTTAAAGGGCTTGGGAAGTCTTGCTGAAAATCCATAATTTTTATAATTATTCAGGATATCCCCATCAGCATAACCGCTAGCTACTATCAGTCTTGCCTTTGGATCTATTTCTCGTATCTTTTGTGCAACCTCTAAACCACCCATACTTCCTGGCACCGTTAAATCAAGCATTACAATATCGAAAGGGGCCTTATCTTTCAAAGCCCTTTTATATTCTTTTAATGCATCTTCACCGCTACCTGTTTGAACCACTCTAAATCCCGCTTCACCCAAAACCTCACTAACCAATTCCCGAATTACTTCTTCGTCATCCATTATCAATGCTGAAAAGGATTTCTCAATAGGTTTTAGGCCAAAAATTCGTTTAGTTGAAATTTCTTTTAAATCCTTTTCTAAGGCCGGCAAATAAATGGAAAAAGTTGTACCTTTTCCAGGTTTAGATTCCACGCAGATATGGCCCTGGTGCCTTCTTATGATGTTGTAGGATGTGGCAAGTCCGAGACCTGACCCTTCTTTTTTTGTGGTAAAATAGGGTTCAAAAATCTTGTCTAACAAATTTTTTGGAATGCCTATGCCACTATCCTCTATATCAAGCCTTACAAATCGGTTCGTAATACTTCCGCATCTGCAACAATTGATTTCCTTAACATTCTCCGCTATTACTTTTAAAAAGCCACCTGCAGGCATAGCA
>WFZZ01000166.1 GCA_015489315.1 Deltaproteobacteria bacterium
AGTCAATTGCTTGAGGGGCTTAAGGAAAGCGCCTTTTATGGAATAACCATTACCAACCCATATTATAGCCTTTCAACCGTAGTGAGGGCACTTGAGCAATTTGGGAAAGTCCATGCTCTATCAAATCCTAGACTTAAAGTTCTAAATGGTCAGCCAGCTATGATAAGTGTTGGCCAGTCTGTATCATACCTTAGAAAATTTGAAATCATTGTGGATCAGCAACAGGGTTTTAGAAGTGAAACCCCAAATACAGAGATTTCCTCTATTTTCAATGGCGTCTTACTTGGAGTTACACCAATTATTGATGAAAAGGGAAATGTCACACTCAATATGGTTCCCATAAAAAGTGATATCATTTCTATGGAAGAAAGAGAGCTAACAGATGGGAATTTATATACCTTCCCAGTTGTAAACCTCAGGGAGGCATCAACTACTGTTAGGGCACAATCTGGAGACATAATTATTTTGGGTGGACTCATTGAAGATAGAATAGAAAACGAAACCAATGGTCTGCCATTTCTTTCAAGATTACCTGGAATCTTAGGGGCAGCATTCAGTTACAAATCTAAAAAATATAAAAAAGTAGAACTAGTCATAATACTTAAAATAAACGTGATAGAAGATGAGCAAACTGTTTGATGCGATAACAAAACTGGAAGCAGAAACTGACCAGGGGCCAATTGAAATCCCTTTTAGTGGAGGCCCACCAAAAAATGTAGTTTCCAAAAAAAGACAGACCCAAAATATCCTCTTGGGCATTGTGATCTTTTTAATTTTATCTGGGCTCCTGATAATCTATTTGATCCAAAATGGACCTTTTGTAAATAAAGCCTTTTCCCCTCCTTCCTTAAAAAAAGAGCATCATATAAAAGAAAAAGTTTATCCTAAGGACGTTTTGCTAAAAAGAAAAGCACCAAATTTAAATGACAAAACCACCGAGTTGTCTACTAGTAAAGAAAAGGTTTCTTCTTTTAGTAAAAATCCCGTAATCTTCAAAAGAAAACAAATAGAGGAGCTTGAGAAAAAGATACAAGCACTGGAAAAACAAAAAATTACATCTAAAAATAATAAACATAAAAAGGGAGTTCAAAAAGCTTACTTAAAGAGAACCAAGTCCGTCGAGGAAATCCATCTTCTTCAAAAAAGAACACCCAAGATACTTTCCTTTAGAGAAAAAAAATTGCTCTTTCAGGCTGAACGACTGAGAAAAAAAGGAGATGATATTTCCGCGACTAGACTTTACGAAAAAATTTGGAGAAAAACCAAAAATCCTATGGTCGCTAACAATCTTGCTGCCTTGTTGATGGAACAGGAACGATATAAAGAGGCTAAAGAAATACTTAAAAAGGCTATCAAACTTTCTCCAAATGATGAAGATTTAAAATATAACCTTGAACAGTTAAAGGGATTTTAATTTTCAATAACTTGAAAAAAAAGAGCTTAATTTCTCATAAAGGTTTTACCCTGATTGAGATATCAATAATTCTTATTGTAATGGGTATTATCCTTTTTGTTGCCACAGGGGCGTGGAATATGCTTGTTAAAGGGAGAGAGATAAGCGCTACAAGAAATATGTTAAAGTCTGCAAATAACTGCCTTTTAAGCTATGCTACTGCAGCTAAAAGAGTACCCCTTAATATCTACTACAAAAAACAGTGTCAAAAAAAAGACACATGGGGCAAAAGTATTCTTTTTCATTCAAGAAGTTATGGTGAAAAGATTAACTGTCTATCTCCTATCTTAAGGTCTATAACCATTAAAGACAGTGATGGAAACATTCATCAAAATATCTCCTGGATATTAGTAAGCAGTGGTCCTAATAAAAAATTAGACGTTAGAATACACTCCCAATTCTTGGATTTTTCCAAGGGAGACGATCTCTTTATTTTTGTAACGGATCCGGAATTACATGGAAATGTGTGCCATTAAAAAAAAGGGATTTACACTTGTTGAGCTTTCAGTGGTCCTCGTAATTCTAGGGCTCATAATTGGGACCTTAGCTCCTTTAATGATATCTATGATTAAGAAAGATAAAACCAAAGATGCAAAGACCATTGTTAAACGTGCCAAAGATGAGATCATAGGCTACGTAATGACGCAAAAAAAACTTCCACAAAATATTACGGATCTAGGTCATTACAAGGACTCATGGGGAAATAGACTTTTTTTAATTGTTGCAGCTGACCTAAAAAACACTAACATTTGCACAAAGAATTCTACCAATCTCTCGCTTTTAATATTCGAACCTTCTGGTTCAGGAGCATGTAATAAGAAGGCAAAAGTTGGCAATATTGCATTTATTGTTGGCTCAAAGGGCCCTGATTTTAATAGACAAATAAGCCCTGTGAGAATGAAAAGGGTTATAAGCCTTGATTACGGATGCAAAGGGGACTTTTATCCCAAAGATAATAGGACACGAAAAAGAAAAAGGCCCTTTGATGACCTTATTGAATATGTCACCTTAAATGAGCTTAAAGGTTCTGTTTGTAATCTTCTGTCAAGCCATAGTATGGGATCAACAGGAAACGGCAAGCCCAAGCCTAAACCCAAGCCAGTCATTAAGCATTCAAATAGAAATCACTCTCCTTTACCATGGACAAAAATATGGAGTAAATTCTTTAATCACTAGTCCCTAGATCCCTGCCCTTTAACATGGAAAGATATTTTTTCCTTGCCTTCATTAAAAAATCAATGCAAAGATCACTTCTGTAATCAGGATAAGTCCAGGGAAGCTCCTTAAAACTTTTATTTTGATAAATTAGGCTGAGATCAGCATAAATTCCATTCCTAAGATAAATCCTGTGAGTGTAATTCTTTGTAGTTGCAAGGACAAGTCTTTCGGCTGTTAGAATCCCAGGGTCGATATTTATCGTTCTCTTGCCTTCAATAGACCATTTTTCTTCAATATCCATTGAAACATGTTTTATATCTGGAAGCTCATCTTGATCAACAAGCCCCTTAAAACTCAAAAAACATCTTAAAAGACCTTTCCCCATCTCCCTTTCATAATAATATGTCCATGAAAAGGGGACTATTTCAGAAACATCCATTATTTCACTGAAATTTTTTGAAATCTCTAAAAGTATCTCATGAAGATCAAGCCCTTTTTTAAAAATGAGTCCCGAGATCAAAAGGGCTTTTTTAGGCGGCTTTATATCTCTTCTAGCCATAAAAACCAGATGGTTTTATGGAAATGACTTGGGTCGATTCAACTGCCTTTATCAATTCGTTTCTAGTTACTGTAGCTGTCCCTACTTTTCCCACCACTATCCCAGCGGCAAGGTTTGATAAAAAGGCAGATTCACATGGACTAAGGCCTGCAATCAAACCAAGGGTAAAGGTAGATATTACAGTATCTCCTGCCCCTGTTACATCAAAGACCTCTCTTGCCATAGTTGGTATTGAAAAAAGACCTTTTCCCCTTTGCCATAGATCCATACCCTCCGAACCCCTTGTAATCAAAATGGTATCAATACCAAGGCCTTTTGATATCTTTTCTGCACATCTTTCAATATCACCATCCCCTTGTATCTCTGTGCCAGCCATTTCACTGGCCTCTTTTTGGTTTGGGGTTATCACAGTAGCCTTTTTGTAAAACTCAGAATTGGACGGTTTTGGATCAATTAAAAGTGGAATATTCCGCTCTTTCGAACTTTTTATCAAAAAATTCATAACCTCTTCACAAATAATCCCTTTATTATAATCTGAAACAATTATTCCTTGGACGTCATCTAATACTCTGGAAATACCATTGATTATCAAGGGGATAACCTCATTACTCAGTTTTTTTCGCTCCTCCCTATCAACTCTTACTACCTGCTGGCCCCTTGCAATTATCCTTGTCTTTAATGTAGTGGGGCGGCTACCTTGTCTAATAATGCCACTTGTATCAATATTTCCATTTCTGCAAAGTTCCAAAAGCCTTTCTCCAAATATGTCTTCACCTATCATTCCTGCAAGGAATGGCTTTGAAGAAAGGCTCTCCAGGTTATGTGCCACATTGGCTGCTCCACCTAAGAGAAAGGATTCCTTTTCAACCTCTACCACTGGAACTGGTGCCTCAGGAGAAATCCTTTTAACCTCTCCCCACACAAACTGATCTAGCATAATGTCCCCAATTACAAGGACACCAACCCTTTCAAATGAATTTATGGCATCAATGAGCCTATCCTTGGTAACCTTTATCACTTAGCCACCTTCTTTTTTTCATATTCGTCTAAATCTACTGCCTCATCGATAAGCATGATTGGTATGCCTTCTCTTATTTCATATACCAATCTGCATGTCCTACAAATCAGAACATCTTTACTGGAACCGAGTTCAATATCTCCTTTGCACTTAGGGCAGGCAAGAATATCCAAAAGTTCCTTACTTATTTCCTGTTCCATGTTGCTCTCCATTATTTATAAGATTTTTTACCTTTTCAAAGACCACTTCGGGTTTGATTTCCTCCATACATCTTCTGTCTTCACAATTTCTCTTAAAACATGGACTACACTTCATATCCTTTCTTATTATAATATGGCCCTCACCAAAAGGTCCTGTCCTCCAAGGAGCAGTAGGGCCAAAGATGGCTATCACCTTTAAACCAGTAGCTGCCGCAAGATGCATAGGACCAGTATCTGTAGTGATGGCCAAAAGGGACTGTCTAAAAATGGATGAAAGCGTCTTTAAATCTGTCTTCCCAGTAATGTCAATGGCAGTACCCTTTGAGTTTTCTGAAATTTCTCTACCTAATCTTTTGTCTGTTGCTCCTCCTATAATAAGACTTTTTAGGCCAAAATGTTCATTCAACAAAATTGATAGCTTTGAAAATTGACTGGGACCCCAGCGTTTGGTTGGCCAAATAGTTCCAGGTATAAGGCAGACAAAACCCCTTTCTCTGAGTCCAAGGGAAAAAATCATATCTTTTGCCCTTTTAAGGTCATTTTCAGTTAATCCTATTGGAAACTGAATATCTGATATATCAGCTCCTATGGCATTTATAAGATCAAGGTAACGTAAAACTGCGTGTCTGTCCGGGTCATAGGGCGGAAGACGCCTTGTTAAAAAAAGGTGGCTGAACTCTCGACCCCTGTCAAAACCTACCTTTTCTTTTGCCCTTGACAAAAAGGTAATAAACCCGCTTTTAAATAGGCCCTGAAGATCAATGGCATAGTCATATTGTCCCCTGGAATTTATTTCCTTAAAAAGGAGCCTTAATTCACCTAAAAATGCTGGCCAAAAGACGGGATTTTTGGCCAGGTGACCTAATCTTTTTCGTTTATAGACAATTACCCTCTCAAGTAAAGGGTGACCCTTTAAAAGGTCTGCTCCTACTTCTCCGGTAATCCAGTCAACCTTACATTTTGGCCAAGTCTTTTTTAATGAATATAGCACAGGAAGACTTTGAATAATATCTCCAAGGGCGCTTAGCTTTATTATAAGGATCCTTTTGGGTGACCCTTCACCTGATTTATTATCCATTTTGAAGCATCCAGAATATCTTTGGCCACAAAGTCTATTTTTTTTCTATTTTCCTTTGAAATCTCCTTCAAGGTTCTTTTGCCCTTCCCAGTTAAAACCAGAATTGATGGAATATTCGCATTCCATCCTGTCTCCAGATCAATTAAAGAATCTCCCACCATGAATGAATCTTTTAATAAAATTTCTGGGTTATCTTTAATGGCCTTTTCAATCATCCCAGTTCCTGGCTTTCTACATCTACAAATCTTTCTGTATTTTTCATCTCCAACCTGTGGATGATGTGGGCAATAATACCAGCCGTGGATTTTGCCTCCCTTTGACATCAAATGTCTTTCTATTACCCTGTGAGTTGTTCTCACAAAATCCTCATTAAAAAATCCTCGCGAAACTCCAGACTGATTGGTTAATACCAATACCAAAAATCCATTTTGATTTAGTATCCTTATGGCCTCAAAACTTTCTTGGAAAATGTGAATGTCTTCCAGGCTATTAAGATAATTGACTTCCTCAATAAGTGTTCCGTCTCTGTCAAAAAAGACCGCTGGTCTCAGCATAATCAGTAAATCCTTTAAGCAAATTAAAACAAACAGTGAATCTAATTGAAGTTCAACAAATTTTTAACCTCTTTAAAAACATCTTCAACAGTTATCATCTTCATACATTCAAAATCCCTAGGACATGTCCTTTTAAGACAGGGTGAACAATCAAGCTCCTTTCTTACTATTTTAGCCTTCTCAGACCATGGCCCTGTAGTAACAGGGTTAGTGGAACCAAAGATTGCCACAAGAGGGATGCCGCAGGCTGCTCCAACGTGCATAAGGCCAGAGTCATTTGTTATCATTATTCTCAACATTGAAATAATTGAAATGGCTTCCATTAGTGTAGTTTTACCGCAAAGATCAATGACCCTTTTAGTATCGATTTTTTTAATGGTCTTTCCAGTCTCAGATTCACTTTTAGTGCCAAAGACCACTATTCTGGAAGAAGGAAATTCCTTTAGTATCTTTCTTGATAGCTCTAGAAACCTTTCCTTAGGCCAACATTTTGCCGGACCATAGGCAGCACCTGGATTTAAACCAATAAAAAGATCATCTGTCTTAGCTCCAAAATCCTCAAGGAGCCTTCTTGCCTTTTTTATTGAAGACTTATCTATCCTAAAATCAATTTTGGGAGTTGTTTTTCCCAACGCATGACCATCTGGAAAGAGTTCATGGACCAGATTTAGATAATAAAAGACTTCATGTTTCTTGCTCTTTTCCTTTGGTACAGTTACAGGACTATTTAATAAAAACCTCCGAAAATCCCTTGAGTAACCATAAACTTTGGCTATTCCTGAAATTTTGAAAAAAAGGGCAGATTCAAAGGAGTTTGGAAATAAAATTGCAAGATCATATCTCCCTTCCCTTAGTTTCAAGGCACATTTAAAAAGATAAGGCAAGTCTTTGACACTTTTTATCTTTTTAAGAGCTATAACCCTTGAAATATCTGGATGGCATCTATAAATGTCAAGGACCCAATCCCTTGCCAAAACATCTACTATTGAGTTTGGAAAAATTTTCTTGACTGCGGAAATGGCTGGGAATGTCATAACGGCATCCCCAATCCAGTTTGTTCCTCTTACAATAATTTTTTTATGATTCAATGTCTCACCTATAGAATTTTTCAAAAAATCAATTAGTATCCAATTGGTTTTAAAAAAAATCCTCGCAATAATCAACTTTAGAAAATCATGAAAAATTACGAAAATACTACCCAAGAAAGGACCAATGAAAAAATAGAGGTATTAAAGATACATGTCCGGGCAGACTTATATCGGGCATTTAGAAGATGTGTATGGATGACAGTCTATGAAACTGGAAAATCTATTGTTGAAATACATAACCAGATGATAGAAGAACTTTTAAAAAATAAAGGTTGCTAAAATTGCCAGATTTGTTCTCTTCTAAAACTTAATACTATATAGATATAAACTATCAATCAACCAATTCTATAGATTATTTCAATTTTACAACACTAAATAAGTCCATTAAGATACCGCAGAATAAATAAAGGAGGTATCTTATGAGAAACGCACAAAAGATTATTCTATTAATAACTCTTCTACTTTCATTTATCTTATCAACTGACAAACTAGGTGCTCAAGAAACAAGTCAAAATGATAAAAAATGGACTATTGTAATAACCAGTCAAGATGCTGAAAAGACATGGAATGCCATGCGCTTGGCCTTATTTGCTCAAAAACAAGGGAAACAGGTATCGGTTTTCTTTTTAGGTGCTGGAGTCAACTATTCTAAAATCAGTACAGCAAAATTTGATATAAATGATCTTGTTGAAGAATTCGTTGAATCTGGAGGTCAAGTTCATGCATGTGGCCTATGTTTAAGGCTTCACAGTGTTAAACCTTCAACTACCTGTCCTGTAGGAACCATGAAAATGCTTTTTACGCTCGTAGATCAAGCCCAAAAGGTTCTTACATTTTAATATCATTTATTTTATATCTGTAGATTATTACAACGTCATAAAATCTGTAAAGCGATTTAAAAGTAAAAAGGCAGGAAAGAAGTAAAATCAACAAACTTCATTTCTGTCTTTAAATTCTCTATGTATATTTTAAACAAGATTACTCACTTCAATACAAGGCAGTGAAATGGTAAAGACTGTCCCTTCGCCTGGCTTACTATGAACATTCATCTCTCCGCCATGTCTTTGGATTATTGCATAGGAGATGGAAAGCCCCAAACCCGAGCCATGACCCTTTGTGGTAAAAAATGGATCGAAAATCTTCTCCATTATTTCAGGAGTTATTCCTAGCCCAGTATCTTTAATATGACAAATGGCCTTTTGTTCAACTTTTTTGGTCTTTATTTTTATGGCCCCACCAGTTGGCATTGCATCAACGGCATTGAAGATCAAATTAGTTAAAACCTCTCTTATTTCAGATGGATTTACCCTCACATATAAATCTGGCTCTAATTCAGTTAAGAGCTCGACCTTTCGACCGTGTTTATAAGGCTCGTGAAACCATTTGGGCTTTGTCATAAGAACTGTATCCTGCACAAGATTTGACAGATCGATGACCTGTAATTCATCTTTTCTCTTTCTTCCCATGGAACTAAGGCGTTTTACAATCTCACTAGCATCTTCAATGGATGTTTTAAGAGCTGCTAAATGTTCACTAACCTCACCACTTTGTTTCAATTTTCTTTCAAGAAGATATAGATGGCTATTCATGGAATGCAAAAGATTGTTAAAGTCATGTGCAACTCCTGAAGCAAGCTCTCCCAAAACCCTAAACTTTTCAGACTGTCTAAGCCTCTTTTTCAATTTATTTTTTTCAACAGCCTTATTTACAGAATGAACAAGGTATGCATTGTCAAAGGGTTTCGGTATAAAATCATCCACTCCCTGTTGAAGAGATCTAATTGCATTTTCTAATTCTGTATAGGCAGTTAACATTATTACAGGAACATCCTCATGGGTGCTTTTAAGGTCTTTTAAAAGATCTAAACCACTTCCATCTGGTAGATTAATATCCAAGATGATTGCATCTGGAATTGACTTTTTTAGACGTTCTTTGGCCTCTTTGATGGTTAGGGCAGTATCCACCTGAAACCCATTTCTAGCCAATAGCCTTTTAATTATTTTTACTGTGTCTTCAAAGTCTTCTACAAGTAATACCTTTGGTAATACTTCCATGTTATTGGTCTTTTGCATCCCTAGTTTCCCTTTCACCGCTTTCTTGTCTTGAAGGCAAAAGTATAATGAATTTTGTTCCAACACCCTCCTTGGATTGGCACTGGATTGACCCACCGTGCTTTTTAATAGCAGCTTGAACAATGGCAAGACCTAAACCTGAGCCCTTTTTGCCATGTTCTGCCTGATAAAATGGCTCAAATACATGAATAAGGTCTTTTTCTGGAATACCTATTCCATTATCTTCAATAACCATTTCAATCTGCTCATCAAGAATCCGAGCGCTTATCCCAATTTGGCCATCCTTATTTGTAAATTTATATGCATTACTTAAGAGATTAAATAATACATCATGAATCCTTGCTGGGTCACATTCAATCTCAATTGCTTCATCAACTTCTATTTTTAACTCCCTATCTTCTTGCAAACCCTTAAGCTCAGATATTGCATCCATAACAATTGTCTTAAGATTCACTTTTTTAATCTTTAGAGGAACTGCATCTGAATCAATCCTTACCATGGTTAACATATCTTCCACCATGGATCGCATGTGATTACAATTTTTTCTTATGGCATCCACAATCTCTATTGATTCATCATCAAGATCATCCCTCAAATATTCCCACATATAGTCTATGTTGGCCTTTATAGCAGTAAGTGGAGTTCTCAATTCATGGGAAGCAGTTCTAAGAAAGGCCTCCTTGGCTTGATACATATTTTTCATTTCATTATAAGCCCTTTCAAGCTCATCTCTTGCACGGGTAAGTTCTGAAATGGTCTCCTCAAGGGCTCTGGTTCTTTCTGCAACCCTTTTTTCAAGAACTAAATTGGCCTTTTCAAGCTCTCCATAAGCCTTTTCAAGGGCTTTTTTACCAGACATGAGCTGGTTAATCATTTTATTAAAGGCCTGTGCAAGCTCTCCTATCTCATCTCCCGATTTTACTTGAATAAGTGAGGGAATTATTCCATTCATTACCTGCTCTGTTGCATTTATTAACAATTTTAGAGGCTTTGTAATAATGTGAACCAACAAGATAGTCACCATAATGGAGATACTTGCAACTATAAATACTATCCAGAGGGACTGATTACGGGCGGCAGCCAAATTTTCATCCACCCTTTTAAGAGAAAGGGCAAGAACAACTCTTCCGACAACAGATTTTTTTCCAGGCTCTGTCCCCTGTCCAAAAATTAATGTCTCCTTATTCTGACTCTCTGGTGCCAGTACTAAGGCACTAGCCACCAATAACTCAAAATAATCTTTTTCATGAATATGCTGTTTAAAAAGAAAAGGAATTACTGGAATAGAACCATTTTCGAAAAATGAATGGATATTTCCACGGATTCTTATTTCTTTTTGTATTGCCTGATAAAGGTCAAAGGGAATGTTTCCATAAAAGGCCAAGATTTCACCACTACTATCCTCAATCCATGTGAAAAAAACGTCCTTCACATTCGAAAGGGATCTTAAGAGGGATTCCAATTGATTTTTGTTGTGGGTTACAAGACCATAGGCACTATTTGCAGAAAGATTTGTAACAAGGGCAACTGATAGCTCTTCAAGGTCATGGAACATTATGTCTTTTTGTCTTTTAATGAAAAAGATTCCAAGGGTACAAAAACTTACTGTTAAAATGGCAGCAGTTAATGCAGAAAATTTGGTTGCCAGATTAAGTTTCATGCTGCCTATTATCTTGCCACAATGGTAAGACCTTTTAACTCTTCTGAACTCATCTTAAGACCAATTAATCTAGCAGTTCTCAAATTGAAATAAGTGGTAAATTCCTTACAATATTCAACTGGCCTTTCAGGTGACCTTCCATTCATAATCGCAATGGCCATTTTGGCTGCCTGTCTAACACTTTTTAGATAATCACAATCTACAGAAAAAAGGGCCCCTGAAGTGGTAAATTTTTTTGATAGCCCTATAAAGGGTTTTTGATACCTTATGGACATGTAAATAATTCTTGGAGCTATTATACTGTTATAAATAACAGTGTCAGGAATTGCCAAAATTGCGTCACTGACCCTGAATAGGTCATCAAGTTTATCTTCAAGCTCTTTCATGGAAGTAAGCTTTATAGCTATAAGCTGCATCCCATATGTTGGGACGATTTTTTTTAATTCTTTAATGATTTCTTCAGTATCTTTCGAATAAAGACATCCAATAGTCTTTATATCTGGCTTGATCCGTTTTAATTGTTCTAGTTCCTTTTCATAATATATCTTTAAAATCACACCAAAGGTATTACTGCCTAAAATTGCTTCTTGAGGTGGATCAAGTACCATTGAAAAAACCTTGGGGCTATTTGGATAACGCCTTTGTGCCTCTATTAATGCATCGGTGCCAATGGGGAAAACAATTGTGGGCCTAAATTTTCTCTTGCTCTTAAAGAACAGTCCCCTTGGTTCTTGAATATCTTCCTGTTCAATCTCTATATTTGGACAATATCTTTTAAGCTCATTTGTCAATATTGAGGCCGCATCAATATATGGACCAAACGAACTAGACAGTAAAATGAGGGCCCTTTGATATGAACAATCTTTAGAAAAGGCAGAAATAGGAGTAAATGCAATAACAAGGGCATTTATTAATAGCAGTAAATTTGATTTTTTAAATGCAGCCCTAATCATACTTTTTCTAAAAAATCATAGTAAATCTGGCGGTAAAAGTGGTATCTGCCCTTTCGCTATAGGAGGTCTCTTTAAACCGCTCGTGAAAGATATTATGAACACCTAATGCAATCTTCCACCACTTTCCTGGCGGACTGTAACCCATTGAAAGGTCACCGAGCCAGTAGCCATCAACATCATGCCAAGATGAGAAATATTTCACGTTTCGAACTGCCCTTTCTATTTCTTGAGGTGTGAGCCCTCTAAGCGATATTGTGGAAAAGTTGGTAGGGCTAAGGCCTAAAGTGCATTCAGAAGTATCTTGCCAATGGATTCTTAAGTCGAACCAAAGACCAAAATCAAAATTATACCTTATTTCACCATTTATCTGGTTGGTGGGAACTGGACCAAAGGTTACTCCGTCTCTTTTTTGCTTCCAGACATAGCTATAATTGGCTTTAACCAGAAAATTTTTGGAAAATCTATACTGCCCATCAAGTTCTACCCCGTATTGATGCATTGAATAGAGATTGTCATAGGTTAAATGAAATTTATTGTCCTTGTAAGAAAAGTCATAATCAATCATGTTGGAGTAATTATTGTAAAAGGTAGCAATTGTGCAGGAAAACCCTATGGGATTCCAAAGCTGATAAGCAAGTTCAATACTTGTCAAATTTTCAGGCTCTAGATCCCTATTACCTTTGTGAGAGAAAAAGGGAGTACCCATTAAAATGTAATTTTGAAGATATGATGGATACTTAAAAGCAGATGCAACTGAAAACCTCAAAGATTTATTAGAACCCAGGAAACGAACAAGGCTTAATCTTGGTGATACAGCAAACTTGGCCTCAGAATGATAATCAACTCTTAATCCAGCAAAGAGATTCCAGTTTGTTGAAATTCGCCATCTATCCTCTGAAAAGATACTTCCTAGAAACTGATTGTGCCACGAATCATAAGAAGTTGCACCAAGATTTGCAAACCTTGTCTCAAAACCATAAACTACAGTATGATTAGTGGTTCTAAAGGTATTTTGGAATAAAAAATTTAGATTATCATAGCGCCATCTAATGTGTCCTGTCCTCTTAAAATCTCCAGATGCTTCAAAATGCCTCCACCATATATCCATTTTTAGATCATCCCTATGATATATGCCCCTTAAAAATCCATCAAAACCATCCTGGTCAAAGCTACTTATGGAGGCCGTGGGCCTTACTGCCAAACGTCCCTTTGAAAAACCAAAGGAAAGTGTTGCCTTTTCTCCTGGCCTTATTTCATAGCCGGCCTCTCCGCTAATCTTCATAAGGCCCTTTATTTGATTATTGTGATCCTCAATATTGGATTTTTGTGTCCAGGCTGCGAGAAACTTATATGACCACTTACCAAATCTGTTGCCAGAAGTTATGGAATAAAGGGCATTGCTGAAGGTGCCTACAGATGAAGTAAGATGTGTACCTGAAAGGGATTCGGGGTTTCTTGTAATGATATTAATAACACCTGAAAAGGCATTTGAACCGTAGAGAACAGAACCAGGTCCTTTTATTATCTCAATACGTTCGATATCATCTTGAACTTCGGGTATCAAAGCACACTGATTTGTATTCCTGGTCGGGGAAAAAATTGGCCTTCCATCCACGAGTATTAAAACATTATTGGCTTGAAGCCCGTTAACTCCCCTCATTCCAATATTGAAACTCGCACCTGTGCTTTTAAAAAATTCAATGCCAGCCACATATCTAAGGAGTTCTGACACGCTGTTAAATGTCATGTGTTCTATATCTTCTCTAGAAATTATGGTGGCAGTAGCAGGAGACTCTATTACTGAAAGGCTTTGCCTAGATGCAGTTACAACTGTTGGCATGTCCTGAAATAGGAGAGCCTCTTTGCCCTTTATGTATGAAAAGGCCGCTGAACTTATACACAAAAGGAAAATTGTGGTAAAAAATAAAAGAGTGCGCACAACCTCCTCCTATGAAGCCCAAAAGGGCTCGTGAAATTAGAATCAAGGATACGTCGAAAATGAATTTTGTTCAAGAAAAAAAGATAACTATATAAAATGATAAATTAAAAAAATGAATAACAATTCATTTACAAAAGAAAATCTAAAACTATTTGCAAAAGAATTTCCAGATGATCTAAAAGAATCCGCCAGAGAATTTTTTTCAGAAACCCTTGATGAAAAGGCTCAAAAGATTATTAGGGAACGAAATGCGGAAGACCTCCTCATAAGGGCCGTTGCACTAAGTCCATTTATAAAAAGCGGTTTTAAAAAATACCCAGAACTTGTTTCAGAACTTCTTGAACAAGGGGCCCTTTATAGAGGAATTTCAAAAAAGATTTTTTGGGAATCAGCCTTAGCCATTCATGAAAGGGCAAGGACTGAGGAGGATTTCTTAAAGGAGATAAGGAAGTTTCGCATAAAAAATTCAGTGAGAATTGCCATTCGGGATATATGCGGTCTTTCTGACTTTTTCGAGGTCTCCGGCGAGCTTTCTGACCTTGCAACTACCTTAGTTGAACTTTCGCTTAGATGGCTCGAAAAAAGACTTTTAAAGACCTTTGGATCTCCAAGGTTTGACAGCCAAAAAATTTGCCCCATTGTACTTGGCATGGGAAAACTTGGTGCAAGGGAACTGAATTTTTCCTCAGATATTGATCTCATATTTTCCTATCGGGGAGATTACCCCAAAATAACAGGTCTTAAAAAGGGGCTTGGACTTGATGAATATTTTCAATACCTTGTCAGAAAACTTCTTCAGGTCCTTTCCAGCCCCACTTCCGATGGCATTGTTTATAGAACAGACACAAGGCTGAGACCCTTTGGGGATAGCGGCCCCCTTGTCATGAGTCATGAGGCAATGCTTTCCTATTATGAAATTCATGGAAGGACCTGGGAACGATATGCCTTGATAAAGGCCCAGCCCATGTGCGGGGATATAGAATCTGGCAAAAGGCTTCTTGATGACTTAAGGCCCTTTATTTATCGAAAATATTTGGACTATAGTGCTATTTCAGCAATCAACGAAATAAAAGATTCCATAATGACCCAACATGCCCAAAAGGGCATCCTAGACAACATAAAGCTTGGTCCGGGCGGGATAAGAGATGCTGAATTTATTGTTCAGACCTTTCAGTTGATAAAAGGAGGGAGAATCAAGTCCCTTCAAACTCCCTATTTTAAAAGGGCACTTGAAGTAATTGCAAATCTTAGACTCTTAGATCAAAAAACCTGTAAAAACCTTTTGAATAGCTACATATTTTTACGAACCACTGAAAATAGACTACAGGAATATTCAGACCAGCAGACCCATACCCTTCCAAAGGACAATCAAAAAAGACATCTTTTATCCCTAAGTCTTGGCTTTAAAAAATGGGATGAATTTTTGGAAGTACTCACCTTTTACAGAAGGGAAATAGAAAGGGTATTTTCAGATCTTTTTAAAACCCACAGACGGAAATACGGGACAAAATCAAGAGAAACCCTTTCAGAAGATAGTTCAAAGACCCTGCTGGCTAAGAATGTCTGGGAAGACCTTGGAGCCGAGGAAGTCAATGACAGGCTCAAGGATTTGGGATTTGTAAATCCAGAGAAGGCCCTTTCAATCTTAAGGGCACTTAAGAAATCAAAAAAATTTCGCTCTCTTAGAGGACAGACTCAGGAGCTTCTTGACAGCTTGATGCCCCTTGTCCTAATGAATGCCTCCATGACAAAGGAGCCAGAAAAAACCTTAAAACATCTGTTGCACATAATAGAGGCCGTCTTAAGAAGAGAAATTTATCTTTATATGCTAAAAGAATATCCACAGGTCCTTAAACACCTTTCATTTATTTGCAGCAGATCATCCCTTATTGCCCAAAACATAAAGGAGCAACCAATCCTTCTTGATGAGCTAATTGATGGAAGAGTGCTTTTTTCTCCCATAGAAGAAAAGGAAATTAAGACTCGCCTTCAAGCTGTGCTTGAGCCTGTCTCAAGGGATGACCTTGAGCTCTGGCTTGATGAAATAAGGCGATTTAAAAAGGCTAATGTCTTAAAGATTGCTGCCTGTCACTTGGAAGGTCTTATAGATATAAGAGAGGTGGGCAGAGAACTTACCGTCCTTTCAGAATGTATCGTTAAAGAGTCCTTTAAAATGGCGCAAGTAAAGGTGTTAAAAGAAAAAACACAGGAGCTTTTTAAGAAAAATGGTCTTTCTATAATCGCCTACGGAAAGCTTGGAAGCAATGAAATGGGGTATTCTTCGGACTTGGACCTCATCTTTTTAATGGAAAAAGGACAAGGTGAACTCACCAATATATTCAATAAGATTATCCACAAATTCATCTTTTTTCTTACCACAAGGACATCCCAGGGAATCTTATATGAAATTGACACAAGGCTTAGACCAAATGGTTCACAAGGGGTATTGATCAGCACTGTTCAGGGCTTTTCAGAATATCAGCTTAAAAAGGCATGGACATGGGAGCATCAGGCCCTTATAAAGGCACGTTTTCTTTGTGGAGATGAAGAAATAGGTAACAGCTTTGAACTTTTAAGGAAAAAGGTCCTTTGTCTTAAGAGGGATGAAAAACGGCTAGGATATGAAATTAAGGATATGAAAAAAAAGATAGAAGGAGAGCTCCATTTGCCAGAAGGGAAATTTCATCTGAAGAAATCTTCAGGTGGTCTTGTGGATATAGAATTTATCTCACAATATCTGGTTTTAAAAAATGCATGGCAGGCACCGGAAATCACAAGTGAAAGAAACACTTTGGATATCCTTGATAAATTGATAGAATTTAATCTGTTGGAACGATCCAAAGGAGAGTTTTTGAAAAAGGCATATTTAAACTATTTTGAAAGGATAAATTTATTGAGCCTTGATTTAAAAGAACCACTACTCGAGGAAGATGAGATAAAATTTTATAAAAAAGAAGTAATTTCCCTTTTTAATAGTATTATCACCTAAAAAATTACTTAATTACTCCTTCTTTTTTGAATATCTTTTTAAATTTTTCATTGTCTTTATAAC
>WFZZ01000167.1 GCA_015489315.1 Deltaproteobacteria bacterium
GTTGTGTTAACTCCCGGGCCATTATCAAATTTGTCGAAGAAAAGACACCCAATAGATTAAACGAGCTTTTTGAAGGCTTGGAGGATGAACTTCCTGGCATTGAAGATAAAAAGGAATTTTTAAGCGATCCTAATAATTGGATTTCATCATCTTTGTTAATAAAATTAAATGAAAATGCAAAAAAAATTTTTAATGATGAAAACATAGCCTATAAAATCGGTTATCATTCAGTAATACACAGACATTTTGGCTATATTCAAAAGATATTAATCTATGCCTTTGGGAATCCACGTAATATTCTCAAATACGCACAAAAAATAAATGATAAATTCAATAAGACAAAGACTATTAATATTTCTTCTATAAAGGAAAATGAGGCAATTGTAAAACTTTATTGGCACAAAAATTTAAAATTAAGCAGAGATTTTTGTCTTTATAATCAAGGAATATATTCTGCCATCCCTACCATATGGGGTGGAAAATCCTGCCTTGTGAAGGAAGAAAAATGTTTTTTTAAAGGCGATTCCTATTGTCAATACCATCTTTATTGGGAACCCCAATCCCTTATCAAAAATAAAATTTTTCAAATTATAGCACCGTGGAAAATAGCTAGAGAGTCTATAAAGGAATTAGAAAGGGACAAAAAAATACTTCAAGAGAAATATGAAAAGATTTATTTCCTAAACAAAAAATTAAATGCAAAGGTGGAAGAGCTCTCCGCCCTTTATGAGACTAGCACTGCTGTATTATCTACTCTGGATCTCACAGAACTCCTAGATACTGTCTTAAAGAAGCTAATGGTGATTGCAAAGCTTGACCGGGCAGGTGTATTTTTGGTCAACAAAAAGGGGCGTTACCTCAGTCTTATTCATGCAACAGGCATCGATAACGAGACTCTTAAAAGGTTAAAGGACTATCGAGTTCCCATTGACAAAAGAAACAATATCATAGCCAGAGCGGCCCAATCAAAAAGACCAATACTTGTTGAAGATACAGATAGCATCACTCTAAATAGAAAAAATCCCCTTCTTCTTACCTTTAAACCCAAAGCCTTTATCATTGTCCCGCTTACTGTGAGAAATGAAGTGATAGGAATAATGGTTGGCGATAACTCTTCAAATAAAGATTTTATAAAAGAGATTGACAAAGAACTTCTTACAAGCTTTGCCAATCACATAGCAATGGCTATAGAAAATGCAAATCTTTACAAAAGGATTCAAAACTCTGAAAAGAAATATCGCCAAATTGTTGAAAATATTAATGAGGGCATACTTATCCTTAACGAAGGCGGTACAATAATCTTTTCCAATAGAAAAATGAATGAGCTAATGAAAGAGGAGCTCACAGGGCTTAACATCTTTGAACTTGTAAAAGATAAAGATGATAGAAAAAAGCTCCTTTCAATTATGATGAACAATTTTAATGGGATGAAAGTAAAGGAAGAAATAGGGTTTCAGCCTAGGGCAGAAAAGGGATTAATTGTACCAACTCTTATGAGTAGCGTTCCAATATTAGATGATGACAACAAAACCATTAAAGGAAGTCTTGCTCTTATAACTGACCTCACACAACAAAAGGTGCTTGAAAGAAAGCTTCTTCAAGCCCAAAAACTGGAGTCCATTGGTACCATGGCTGGAGGTATTGCTCATGATTTTAATAATATTCTAACTGGGATATTGGGATTTACCTCTCTCATGAAGGAAAAGGCCAGTGACCGCCCAGACTTACTACGCTTCATTGATATTATTGAAAATTCAAGTTCTAGGGCTGCTGATCTTGTAAGAAAGATGCTAATTTTTAGTAGGGATACTGCATCACCTGAAGAACATGAAGCATGTAACCCCAAAGAGGTTACTGAAGAGGCCCTTTCACTAATAAAAAGTTCCTTTCCTAAAAACATTGAGATATCTGTAAAAGGTCTGAATAAGCCACCATCAATAAAATGCAGTTCTTCAAAGCTTCAACAAATAATAATGAACCTATGCATAAATGCCAGGGACGCTATGCCAGATGGCGGTAAGATTACCATTACAATTGAAGAAAGCCCAAGAGAAAACCTCCCTATCTTTCTTAAAAAAAGGGCAAAGGATGAAGATTTTTTAAAGATTACTGTTTCTGACACCGGCACAGGTATGAGCCAAGAGATTGTGGATAGAATATTTGACCCATTTTTTACCACCAAGGATGTTGGAAAAGGGTCAGGGCTTGGATTGGCTGTTGTATATGGAATTATGGAGGGGATTGGTGGGCTTGTAGATGTAAAAAGCCAAGTTGGCCTTGGCACAAGTTTTTATCTTTATTTTCCCATCCAAAAAGAAGAGATTGAAAAAGAGAACAAAAATAAAAGTAATGCCCAACTCTTTGGCAATGAAACGGTTCTTGTGGTAGATGACGAAGAAATGATCAGGGTCCTTGCCTCTGAAATATTAAGCCCCTATGGATACAAGATAATAGAGGCAAAGGATGGTGAGGATGCAGTCTCTATTTATAACTCCATGCCTTCGGACGTAGATATAGTCCTAATGGATGTAATCATGCCCAAAATGGATGGGATAAAGGCAGCCAAAAAGATTTTGAGTCTTGATCCTATGGCAAAGATACTTTTTTGTAGCGGTTATAGTTCTGCATCTGAACTATCGAAACTTTCAAAAGACAACAAGAACTTTTCTAAAAGGCTTATCAAAAAACCATTTCAGGCAGAAAGTCTTATCATGGCTATAAGAGAGGCCCTTGACACTCCAGAAACCAAATAAAAAGGGGCCATTGGGCCCCTTAGTTCTTATCACGGTCCAGTTATCTTAAGACTAGAAAAGACCCTTAACCTTACCTGTCTCAACATCTACGTCTATGCGTCTATAGGCAGGGTCTGAGCCTGTTCCAGGCATAAGGCTTATGGTTCCGGCAACAGGTACCACGAAACCTGCACCCTTATAAGTCAGGATATCCCTTACAAAAAGCCTCCAGCCCTTGGGAACTCCCTTTAGATTTGGATTGTCTGAAAGGCTAAGATGGGTCTTTACCATACAAGTTCCAAGCTTTGAAAGCTCTGGATCCTTCTCTATAGCCTCAGCCTTAGCCGCTGCCTCTGGAGAATAATCTACTCCATCTCCTCCATAGACCTCCTTCGTTATCATCTCTATTCTCTTTCTAAGTGGCACATCCAGATCATAGAGGAAACGGAAGTCGTTTTCTTCCTCGCAGGCATCGATAACTGCATCTGCAAACTCAAGGGCACCTTCTCCACCCTTAAGCCAATGTTCAGAGACTGCGACCCTAGCCCCTGCCTGTTCACAAAGACGCCTTACTGCAGCAATTTCATCCTTTGTATCGGTGTAGAAGGCATTAATACATACAACAGGGTTGATACCGGCTTTCTTTACTGTTTCGATGTGGTGCAAAAGGTTTTCGGTTCCCTTTTCTACCCAGTCAACATGCTCTTCATTATATTCTGGTGGCATTGGACGGCCTGGACGTGGAATAGGAGCGCCACCGTGACACTTAAGGGCCCTAATTGTGGCCACTACCACTGCACAATTTGGCTTAAGACCACTGAAACGACACTTTAAATTCCAGAACTTTTCAAAGCCAATGTCAGCACCAAAGCCACTTTCTGTTACCAGATAGTCACCGAGCTTGAGACCCACAAGGTCAGCAATTACAGAGGACTGGCCAATGGCAATATTTGCAAATGGTCCAGCATGAATCAGACAGGGCTGCCCTTCAATGGTCTGCATGAGATTTGGATTCACTGCCTCAACCATCCATGCAGTCATTGCACCTGCCACTTCAAGGTCTTCTGTAGTAATTGGCTTTCCGGTCCTATCGTATGCAACAACTATCTTTCCAATCCTTTCTCTTAGGTCCTTAAGATCTCTTGCCACTGCAAGGATTGCCATGATTTCAGAGCTAACGGCGATGTTAAAGCCGCTTTGCATGGTCATTCCGTCCATATGCCCGCCAAGGCCTATTGTGATATTTCTAAGGGCCTGGGCACAAAAATCGATTATCCAGCGAAATTCGACCTTTTTGGGATGAACATTCAATCTTTTTAGGCCCCTTTGGGCTAGCTGTTCATCAGTATAATTGCACTCATGCTGCATTCTTGCGGTAAGGGCTATCATACCCAGGTTGTGGGCATTCATTATTGCATTTATATCCCCGGTAAGACCAAGGGAAAATTTTGAAAGAGGAATGACCTGGGCAAGTCCTCCACCAGCAGCACTTCCCTTAATATTAAAGGTGGGGCCACCAGATGGCTGCCTCAAGGCACCCACTACGTTTTTTCCGCGTTTCCCCAAGCCTTCCATCAATCCAACTGCACAGGTACTTTTTCCTTCTCCTAGAGGTGTAGGGGTAATTGCAGTAACATCAATGTATTTGCCATCGGGTTTATCCTTGAGTCTTTCAAGGGTCTTTGCATAGTCGATCTTTGCAACATAGTGGCCATAAGGTAAAAGCTCTTCCTTTTCAAGACCAAGTTCCTCTCCAAGCTGGTAAACTGTTTTCATGGTCTCTTCGGCAGCCTCAGCAATCTGCCAGTCTTTCATCTTGGTGGGATCTAACTTCATGGGTTTCCTCCTGAAAAAATTTTTCTTCCCTTGGACGCCTCAGTGGTTATCTTTTAAAGCAACCAAGGTTGAATGAATAACAATTCAAGATTGTTACCTTGAAAATAATTTATGTCAATCCCTAAGGAGAACTAATGTGATACTGGAAATCGACCCTGAAAGACCTGTTCCCAGAAAGATAAATAAGGCTGTCGAGGCCCTTAAAAAAGGAGAAGTGATAATTTATCCCACGGACACCTGTTATGGAATGGGGGCAGATATCTTTAACAAGGGGGCCATTGAAAAGATATATAAACTTAAAGGCATTCCTAAAAACAGACCATTTAGCTTTGTCTGCTCAGACCTAAGTCATATCAGCCAATATGCAAGGGTTACGGATTTTGCCTACAGGATACTTAAAAGATATCTGCCCGGTCCATATACCTTTGTCCTTGAAGGCTCAAGACAGGTGCCAAAGATGATGCTAACCAAAAGGAAAACAGTTGGTATAAGGATTCCCGATCACTCTGTCTGCCTTGAGATTGTAAAGGGACTTGGAAACCCGGTCATAAGCACAACTGTATCCATTGGAGACAACATTTTTTCAGATCCAAGAGAGATGGCAAAAAAATTTGGTAAACAAGTAGCTATAATTGTAGATTGTGGAATTATCCCGCCAGAGCCATCAAGCGTAATCTCACTCATCAATGACGAGGTGGAAATCCTCAGGGTCGGTAAAGGGGATTGTTCAGCCTTTGAGAGATGATGAAAATCAGGGGCAGGGCAAAATCTTTTTGACCTGCCCCATCCGTTTTTTTTTAATCGCTGGTTATGTATATTATCTTCATAGAATCCTTTTTAACTGCCGTATGATGCCCACCCGGATAGGTTGCTGTTATTGTAAAGGTACCTTCTCTTGGGATCTTATACCTGATACATCCATGGCTGGCATAACCAATTCCCTTTGAATCTATGGAGCCAACGGAAGGCTCAAGATTTTTCAAAAGCGGGCATTCATTTTTAAGAGTAATAGTTTTAAAACGACCCCATAATTTCAGCTTCAATTTGGAATCAAAACCTGCCCCCCCGTCTGCCCTGTCAGTTGAAAGGCCAGAGATGCAAATGGCACCAATCCCTGTTGCTCCATGCAAAAGGTTTACCCCAGGCATTACAAAGGTCCATTTGGCATATTGGCCAGGAGAATTAAGCCAGTACCACCCATAAACACTAACTCCATTTGACTGAAATGATGTAGCCTTTAACTCATGCATGGTTGCTGAAAACAAAAGGGATGGAGAAATAAATAGTGTGAAAACAATAATCAAAAACATAAAATAACCAGTCCCATTTTGAGCTTTCATAGAAATCAACCTCCTTCTAGGGTTTTTAAATCACAGCCTTTTGCAAAAATATTGAAAGGTGTTTTATTATTATTTTGATTATTGCATTTAGAAAAATCCTGTCAATATGAATTAGATCTTTTAATAACTAGGAAGAGGTTCAGAGAAGAAGTGGTTAAAATTTATTTTTGAGGTCTTTCCCAGGCCTAAATACAATCCTTAAACTGTCTTTACAGTTTGTAACCTTTCCTGTCTTTGGATTTTTAAAAACCTTCCCACTTTGAGGTCTTAAGGAAAAACTTCCAAGCCCTCTAATTTCTATTCTTCTTCCAGAAAAAAGGGCTTCTTTCATGGAAGAAAAGATTATATCCACAACATCAGAAAGATCTTCTTTTGTAAATTCTGGATGAAGCTCTTTTAACCTTTGAACAATATCTGATTTTAACATCTAGAGTTTTGACTGTGGCTGGGTATTAAGTGGGGATTGAAAAAAGATATTCAGAAATCGAAGCATTGTCCGTGCCCCTGAGTCTTCAAGTATCTCCTTTATGGCAGTAATCTTATCCTTTTCAGGATAACAAAGAACTGGTTCACCCTTAATCTTGGCAAACTCTGCTGCCTTTTTTATGGCAGTATTAAAATTCCCAATTTCGTCTATTAAACCAAGTTTCAGGGCCTGTTTGCCAGAAAATATTCGTCCATCTGCTATTTCCTTTACACTTTCGTAAGAAAGCTTTCGTCCACTTGCTACATCCCTGATGAACTGGTCATGGACATCATCCATGACGGCCTTAAGGACCTCTCTTTCCTCATCTGTGAGATCCCTTGTTATTGAAGCAAGGTCTTTTAAGCGCCCACTTTTTATTACTGTGGTCTTTATTCCAAGTTTTTCTAAAAGTCCCCCTATGTTTGGAAGCTTCATTATCACCCCAATACTTCCAGTAACAGTTCCAGCGTCAGAGACAATGTATCTAGTACCGCAAGCAGCATAAAAGGCGCCTGATGCGGCTGTATTTACTAGTGATGCAACCACTGGCTTTACATTATCTGCCTGTCTTAAGGCCCTAAAAATTTCCTGAGATGCACCAACTGCGCCTCCTGGGCTATCAATCCTTACTATTATTGCCTTTATGGATTCGTCTTTCCTGAAATCTCTTAAATCCTTTAAAAAGGCATCAGGAGAGGTAATGACTCCTTCAAGCTTTAAAATCCCTATCTTCTCACCAGAGGAAACAAGGGGGACATTTGCCTTTCCTGATTTAAATAAAAGGGTGACTATGATACCTGCAAAAAACAAAAAATTTAGGAGGGCAAGCCCTCCTATTGTAGCTAAAACTATAACAAACGTGCTTGGCCTTTTGGCCTTTACACCCTTTTCGTCTGCCAATTAACTTCCTTCCTTTTTACCCTTATCCTTAATTAATTCTTCTTGGAGCAATAAACCCAGGGTAGTGGGTGCTGACTGGGAAGAATATTCTGAAAAAAATGCCCTTTCCTCATCTTCTTTAAGTTGTTTGATGGAAAGGCCAATGCGCCTGTCCTTTGGAGAGACATTTATGACCTTGGCAGTAAGCTCATTACCTACTTCAAACTTACCTACTGGACTTTTAGGCCTGCCATGGGCTATTTCAGAAACATGAACCAAGCCCTCTATTCCTTCCTCAAGCTCTACAAAGATGCCAAAGTCAGTAACATTGGTGATTTTACCAGTAACCTTGCTGCCTACAGGATATCTTTCAGGCGCAGATTCCCATGGATCGGGCTGAAGTTGTTTTACCCCTAAGGAGAAACGCTCCTTTTCCTTATCAATATTTAAGACAACGGCCTGAATTTTATCACCCTTTTTGTAAAGTTCTGAAGGGTGCTTGATGCGCTTGCTCCATGAAAGATCAGATACGTGAACCAGACCATCTATTCCCTCTTCTATGCCGATAAAAAGGCCGAAGTCTGTGATATTTTTTACAGTTCCCTCAATAATTGTGCCTTCGGGATACTTCTCCTTTACTACATCCCAAGGATTTGGATGAACCTGTTTAAGGCCAAGGGATATCCTTCTTGCCTCTGGATCAACCCTCAATACTACCGATTCAACCTCATCACCAACTTCAACAACCTGCTTTGGGTGTCTAATTCTCCTGGTCCAGGACATCTCGGATACATGTATAAGACCTTCAACCCCTTCTTCAAGCTCGACAAAGGCACCGTACTCTGTAAGATTAACCACACGACCCTTTACTTTTTCACCTTCTGGATATTTTTCTGCCACCCTGAGCCAAGGATCTTCAGTGAGCTGTTTAATACCTAGGGCGACCTTTTCCTTTTCTTTATCAAAGGAAAGGACTTTGACCTTAACCTTATCTCCAACCTTTAAGACCTTAGAAGGATGATCAACTTTTCCCCAGGAAATATCTGTTACATGAAGAAGCCCGTCTATTCCACCAAGATCTATAAATGCACCATAATCAGTAAGGCTTTTTACAACACCTTCCCTGATCTGTCCTTCTTCCAAGGAGTCTAGTGTTGCCTTTTTCTTTTCTTCAATTTCTTTTTCAATAAGTTCTCTTCTGGAAACAACTACATTTTGACGTTTCCTGTTATAATCTAGAATTACACATTCTATTTTTTGGCTTAAAAGTTTATCCAAATTGGGATGGGGTTTTATATCAACTTGGGAATAGGGCAAAAATGCCTTTACACCGCCAGCTCCATTGCCGATTAAAACAGTCAATCCTCCCTTTACCTTCGAAAGGACTGTAACAGTAATTGGTTCTTTCGCCTCGTGGGCCTTTACAATTTCATCCCAGACCTTTCTTCTTACGGCCTTTGCATAGGAAACCCTGAGGGTTCCATCGTCTGGATTCCAGCGATCTACCAATACCTCGATTGAATCTCCTGGCTGTACCAGAATATTTCCTTCAGTATCCTTCACCTCCCTTGCGGGGATGACGCCTTCGGATTTATATCCGATATCCACCATCACATAGTCGTCTGCTGTGCTAACAACAAGTCCATTTATAATTTCACCTTCTTGGAAGTTGCGAAGGCTTTGCTCAAAGAGCTCTTCAAACTGACCCATATCTTCGGTTTCCTCATTAGAGTCAGTTGCTTGAACCTCACTATCTTGAGGTGTTAAATTTTGAGCAGCATCTCCTGCTGCCTCCGCAGACGCACTGGCTGCGGACATTGTTGTGTCTTGTGTAACTTCTGTGGCCTTATCCATTTAAAAAATTCCCCCTACGAAACGTTAAATGTGGATTTATAACAAGAAGTCCCTAAAAGTTCAATGAACAAATTTTGGCAGTGTGTTGAGATGAATTGGGGTTTTGAGACTTTTGGGGGACATTTAACAAGAACCCAGTAAATTTTTGTGAAAAAATTTGACTTTTTCAATACCAAAGCAATATCCTGATTTAAGAAGTCTTCTATAATAAAAAAACCAGGAATTTCACTCTTGATTTAATGGGTCGTTATTTTTTTAATTTTGGTGGGTACTTACAAACGCCTTTTAACAATGATTCGAAAGTCAAGTCAAAACTATCGCACTTTGCAGGCTACCATGATAAATTTGTAAGAAAATACAAAGGATGAAACCCTGTCATGGAAAACATTCAAGAGTCTCCTACCTCAACTCAAAAAGGCTATATCAGTCATCTCAGGGATGGGATAGATATAGTTAGAATGGTTCTTTTCCTTAAACTAAAGAAAAGGCTTAAGGAAAGGTTTCAGGCCAAAAAGGGAAAGGAATTTGTAATGCTTTTAAGTGGAGCCGTGGTTAACGAACTTTTTGGCCTTAAGAACCCCAAAGAACCCTTTGCCACATTTTCAAAAGAAAATAAAAAACTTATCCAGGATGAACTTTCAAAGATACCAAAAGTGTTTCCAGAACTCCTTATCCCCATAACAGATTCTCTAAGGATGCATTTTTTCTGTAATTATGCAGAAGGGATGCCAGATCTTAGCGCAACAACCCTTGAAAGGGCTAGAAACCTTGGCATCCTCCTTGAAGATAGACCAACTCCCCTTCCAAAAAATTTTATGGAACTGGTCTATAAGATAGGGGAATCCTATGACCTCATAACTTCTCAGGAAAAATCCTAAGAAAATGGCAATGGTTGAGCTAAAAGAAAAAAAAGAGTTTAAGGAACTAAAAGATATATTTTCAGAAATTACCCACCTGAGAGGTATTAGAAGGCTTCTTTCCTGGGATCAAGAGACTTTTATGCCAAAGGCTGGCGAAAAGAATAGGGCAAACCAGATCGCCCTAATATCGACCCTCATTCACCAAAGACTTACTTCAAATGCAATAAAGGAAAAGCTCTACTCCCTTCTGGAAGGTATTAATACCAATGAACTCGATTCCGACAGGGCTGAACTAGTCATTTTAAGGGAGTGGAAAAGGGATTATGAAAGGGCGGTCAAGATACCAGAAACTATCATAAAAGAGCTTTCCTATAAAAGCGTCATCGCCCATGAAGTATGGGTTAAGGCTAGAGAACAAAAGGATTTCAACATATTTCTGCCACATCTTTCAGAGCTAATAAAGCTCACAAGAGAAAAGGCCAAATGCCTGGGCTATGAAGATCACCCCTATGACGCCCTTCTGGATGAGTATGAACCCTATGAAAGAACAAGGGATATTGATGAACTTTTTAATGCACTCATACCGCCACTAAAAAGGCTTTATGAGAAAATAACTGAAAGACTTAAAAGAAAAAAACGGCCTGATATCTCTGGGAAATATCCCATAGAACGCCAAAAGGCCCTTTCCCAGATTATGGCCTCAAGCCTAGGCCTTAAAAACCCATCGTCAAGGATTGATACGGTTGTTCACCCTTTTTCCACAAAAATTGGACCTGGAGATGTACGCATCACCACCAGATGGAATGAAAGGGATTTTACAGAGGGTATCTTTGGCATATTACACGAGGCAGGTCATGGCATATACAGCCAGAACCTTTTAGCCGAATACTATGGAACACCCCTTGGAGAATCGGTTTCCCTGGGAATACATGAGTCCCAGTCACGGCTTTATGAAAATATTATTGGAAGGAGTAAGGAATTTTGGGAATTTTTCTTTCCCATTTCAAAGGGCATATTCCCAGATGGACTTTCAAACCTTGATCTTAACTCCTTTTTACTTGCAATAAACTGGGTAGAGCCCTCTTTCATAAGAGTTGAGGCAGATGAAGTAACCTATAATTTCCACATCTATTTAAGATTTACCATTGAAAAGGAACTCATTGAAGGAAGCCTTTCACCAGTTGACATACCTTTAAAATGGAACACTCTCTTTGAAGAACTACTGGGCCTTAAAGTCCCGGATGATTCAAGGGGTTGCCTTCAGGATGTCCATTGGTCAGGTGCAGCCTTTGGTTATTTCCCCACCTATACCCTTGGAAATGTATATGGAGCCATGTTATTTGAAAAGGCAAAAGAGGAACTTCCGGGACTTTTTGATGACTTTAAAATGGGTAAATTTAGGACTATCACCAGATGGCTTGGAGAAAAGATCCACAGCCAGGGTAGAAGATATAGGCCTAAAGATTTAATTGAAAAGGTAACTGAGAATAAGCCAACGCCCTCGGCCTTTTTAGATTATCTTCAGGAAAAATACAGACAAATCATTTAGGAGGTAAGCCATGAACAACTTCAAGGGCCAAATAGTTATTGGACTTTCCATCTTTTTGGGGCTGTTGGCCTTTGGCCTATCCATCAAATCAAGTGTTATTGCCTTTAAGCAATTTGAAAGGACAGTTACAGTCAAGGGGCTATCAGAAAGAGAGCTTCCTGCGGACACTGTTATATGGCCAATTGTATTTAGCACTGCAACAAATGACATTAATGAGCTTTATGATCAGCTTGACTATGAATCTGGTCTTGTCCTTAAATTTCTTAAAGAACATGGAATCAAGCCCGATGAGATAAATATTGGAATCCCCGAAATAACAGACAAATTTGCTAGAAAATATAGCGACACCTATAGGGCAAGGTTCAGATACACGGCACAACAGACCATCACTGTTTGTTCAAAAAGAGTGGATACGGTCCGCTCCATCATGAAGGCAATGGTAGAGCTTGGGAAACAGGGGGTGGTATTTTCTGGCGATCCATATGAAACCAAACCTGAATTTCTCTTTACCAAATTAAATAAAATAAAGCCTGTTATGATTGAAGAGGCCACCAAAAAGGCAAGGGAGGTGGCACTTAAGTTTGCCAAGGACTCCAACAGCAAGCTAGGAAAGATAAAAAGGGCAAGACAAGGCCAATTTTCAATTAGAGACAGAGATAAAAACACGCCCTGGATAAAAAAGATACGGGTTGTATCTACTGTTGAATATTATCTCATTGATTGATTTTTCTTGAGGAGCCATTGATGAGCCAGGTAGTCACGAAGGGGAAAAATGAGACGGGCGCCTTTGAAAGGGTCCGCATTCTCCTTGACATGATAAAATTTGAACACACCATCTTTGCCCTTCCCTTTGCATATGTTGGAGCCTTTTTGGCAAAAAGGGGCATTCCGGATTTTTGGACAAACTTCTGGATACTAATTGCCATGGCAGGTGGAAGAACCGTTGCAATGGCTGTAAACAGAATAGTTGACCTTGAATTTGACTCAAAAAACCCAAGGACCAAAGAAAGGCCCCTTGTTAGTGGAAAGATAAACAAAAAAGAGGCCTGGCTCATGGTCATAATCGCAGCCATCTTTTATTTTGTTGCATGCCACAATCTTACACCCCTTGCCTTTAAACTTTCTCCCTTTGTACTCTTTGTCCTGATCTTTTATTCATATACAAAAAGGTTTACTTCCCTTTGTCATCTCTTTCTTGGATTTGCCATTGGAATTACCCCAACAGCAGGATGGATTGCTGTTAAAAATTCTATTGCATTAATACCTCTTGTATTAAGCCTTGGCGTAATGTTCTGGATTGCCGGTTTTGACATCCTTTATGCCTGTCAAGATGTGGATTTTGACAAAAAAGAGGGGCTTTTTTCAATCCCCTCTTCAGTTGGGGTAAAAAGGGCCTTTTTGATTTCAAGTCTATTTCATCTCATAGCCTTTTTAGCATTTCTCATTACAGGTATCCTTTCAAGGCTCAACTGGGTTTATTTTCTTGGAATAGTTGCAGTATTTGTGCTCCTTCTTCTTCAAAGAAGGGTCATTACTCCAGATGATTTAAGTAAGATGAATATTGCCTTTTTCAGGCTCAATGCAGCCATTAGCGTAATACTTTTTCTTTCAACAACCTTGGCTCTTATTTCAGGGACCTGATGCTACAAAAAAGACAGATATTAAGACAAAAAGTCCTTTCAAACACCGAAATTAGACCGAACATCTTTCTTTTAAAGGTGGCATCTCCTGAAATTTCCGTTAGCGCTACACCTGGGCAATTTTGTATGTTGAGGGTCACAGAGGATAAAAGCAATGACCCCTTTCTAAAAAGGCCTCTTTCAATCCACTGGATCAATAAGGATACTGGAGAGATCCAATTTCTTTACAGGATTGTTGGGAGGGGAACTGAGCTTTTATCCTTAATAAGGGAGGGGGAAGAAATAGAATTAATAGGCCCTCTGGGTCAGGGTTTTAAGATAGAAGATAAAGAGATCCCCATTATTGTTGGGGGGGGAATCGGGATTGCTCCCCTCCTTTTTCTGGCTGACATTTTAAGGGGCACAAGGGGTGTTGTCATACTTGGAGCTGTGACAAAGAGTCTTCTTCTAAGGCTTGGCGCCTTTAAGGAATCTGGCCTTGAGATACTTGTTGCCACTGAAGATGGCAGTTTTGGAAACAAGGGCCTTGTTACAGAGGTATTTGATAGATTAATGGCCCGGCTTGATGAGTCTGACAGAAAAAGGTGCATGGTCTTTTCCTGTGGCCCCTTTCCCATGCTTAGGGCCCTCTATCATCTTTGTAAAATCTACGGTGTAAAGTGTCAGGTCTCCCTTGAGACCTTTATGGCCTGCGGAACTGGCCTTTGCCTTGGCTGTGCGGTGAAGGCCCGGGAAGGCTTTTTGCATGTCTGCAAAGATGGACCATGTGTTGATGCAAAACTCATAGACTGGGAAGGTTAAGGTTGATTGATCTTAAGGTAAAAATTGGCACCCTGAGGCTAAAAAATCCGGTCCTTTTGGCCTCTGGAACCTGTGGTTATGGAAAAGAGCTTTCTGACTTTCTGGATGTCTCAATGCTCGGAGGCATAGTGGTCAAGGGTATTTCTCTTGAGCCCAGAAAGGGTAATCCCCCTCCCAGGATATGTGAAACCCCGTGTGGACTTTTAAATTCAATCGGGCTTGAAAACGTAGGAGTAGAAAGGTTCATCAGGGAAAAACTGCCCTGGCTAAGGGATAAGGGTGTTACTGTAATAGTAAATTGCCTTGGAAATTCCATAGATGAATACAAAGAGCTTTCAGGCCGCCTTGGAAATGTAGATGGGATTCATGCCCTTGAGATAAACATCTCGTGCCCCAATGTGAAAAAAGGGGGAGCCCTTTTTGGCACAGATCCAGAACTCACCTTTAAGGTTACAAAGGCAGTTAGAGAAGAGACAGATTTACCAATAATAATAAAACTTTCTCCCAATGTTACGGATATCTGTGAAATAGCAAGGGCCTGTCAAGAAGGCGGAGCAACGGCCGTATCCCTGATTAACACCCTTCTTGGAATGGCAATAGATATAGAGAGAAAGAGGCCTTTTCTCGGAAATATTTTTGGGGGCCTTTCTGGCCCTGCAATAAAGCCTGTTGCCCTTCGGATGGTTTGGCAGGTGGCAAGATGCGTTGATATCCCTGTTATTGGAATAGGAGGGATTACAAGTTTTAAAGATGCCATTGAATTTTTTATGGCAGGGGCCACAGCCATTCAGGTTGGAACCGCAACACTAATAGATCCCACATCATCAGAAAAAATCCTTAGTGGCATTATTGACTTCATGAAAGAGAATAACTATCTAAAAATAGCCGACATGAAAATCGTGGATTAATTGGATAAAAATTAACCAAATTTTAACATAAATTTTCTTGACAAAAAAAGGTTAAGAAGTTAGATAGGCAAGCCTCTAAAGTCTAGGGATTATCCGAACTTTTTAGATCGAGCCAGTTCCAAAAATCACAGGTTGAAACAATTGCTTTAGAGGAACATAAAGATCCCCGATGAAAAATCAGGGTAACTTAGAATTTTGCTTTTAAATCGAGGTAGAAAGGCCATGAAAAAAGATCCAAAAAAGGTAAGAAACATTGGAATCAGCGCACACATTGACGCTGGTAAGACAACCCTTACAGAAAGGATTCTCTATTACACCAACAGGATCCATGCCATTCACGATGTTAAGGGGAAGGATGGTGTTGGTGCCACCATGGACTTCATGGAGCTAGAAAAGGAGCGTGGCATCACCATCACCTCTGCTGCAACCTATTGTGAATGGAATGATCACGAGATAAATATTATTGATACCCCTGGGCACGTGGATTTCACCATTGAGGTTGAAAGGGCCCTGAGGGTGCTGGATGGAGGAATACTGGTCCTTTGCTCAGTTGGCGGCGTCCAGTCGCAGTCAATTACTGTTGATCGCCAGATGGCAAGGTACAATGTCCCTTGTATAGCATTTGTAAATAAATGTGATAGAAGCGGTGCTAACCCCATGAAGGTTGTGGAACAGCTCAGGGAAAAACTCAAGCACAATGCAGTTGCCATGCAGATTCCAATCGGCCTTGAAAACGACTTTCAAGGAGTGGTTGACCTTTTAAAGATGAAGGCCATCTATTTTGAAGGTAAGCAGGGCGAAAAGGTTAGAATTGATGAGATACCTGAAGAACTTAGGGAAGAGGCCGAGGCAAAAAGAGAAGAGCTCATTGATGCAGCGTCCATGTTTTCTGATGAGCTTATGGAGGCTGCCCTTGAAGGTGAGGTGACAGAAGAGCTCTTGATTGATGCAATTAGGACCGGAACCCTTAAAAGGGAACTTACCCCAGTCTTTATGGGGTCAGCCTATAAAAATAAGGGTGTTCAACCCTTACTTGATGCCATTACAAGGTATCTACCCCATCCGGGAGAGGTAGAAAATGTTGCCCTTGACCTTGAAAAGGATGAGGAGAAGGTCGTTCTGGAATCCGACCCGGAAAAGCCCCTTGTTTCACTGGCATTTAAGCTTGAAGAGGGAAGATACGGCCAGCTCACCTACATAAGGGTATATCAGGGAACCCTTAGAAAGGGAGACTTCATTGTAAATTCCAGAACAGGCAAAAAGGTCAAGGTAGGTAGAGTTGTCAGAATGCATGCCAATCAGATGGAAGATATTGAAGAGATCCCTGCTGGCTACATTGGTGCACTTTTCGGCATTGACTGTGCTTCTGGTGACACCTTCACATCCCCTGGCATTCGCTACAGTATGACTTCTATGCATGTACCTGAGCCTGTCATTTCCCTTGCCATTGTGCCAGAGGACAATAAAAGCCAGCAGAATATGTCAAAGGCCCTTTCCCGTTTTTCAAAGGAAGATCCAACCTTCAGGGTAAAAGTTGATCACGAGACTGGAGATACTATTATTTCCGGAATGGGTGAGCTTCACCTTGAGGTATATATTGAAAGGATGAGGCGTGAATATAACGCAATTGTTCATACGGGAGCGCCTCAGGTGGCCTACAGGGAAACCATCACCCAGAAGGCGGATTTTAACTACACACACAAGAAACAAACAGGTGGTGCCGGCCAATACGGTAGAGTTGCAGGATACATGGAGCCCTTTGACGGCGAGTTCGAATTTGTAAACAAGATCGTTGGTGGGGCAATACCTTCTGAATTCATCTCATCGGTTGAAAAGGGCTTTAGAAGCGCCATGGAAAAGGGGCAGCTTTTGGGATTTCCTGTGACAGGAATAAGAGTGGTCATAAACGATGGTCAGGCACACTCAGTGGATTCTTCTGATACTGCCTTTCAGGCGGCAGCTCGCGGCGCCTTCAAGGAGGGCTTTCAAAAGGCAAAGCCTGCAATCCTTGAACCCATAATGAAGGTTGCAGTCGAAACACCTTCTGAATTTCAGGGTGCTGTAATGGGAAGCCTTAACCAAAGACGTGGTATGATACTTGGCGCACAGGACGAGGGAGATACCTGTGTAATCGAGGCAGAAGTGCCACTTTCTGAGATGTTTGGTTATTCCACTGACCTTCGTTCCCTTACCCAGGGAAAGGCCCAGTTTACAATGGAATTTTCCTGCTATCGCCAGGTACCTCAAAATATCTCAGAAGAGCTTATTAAAAAGGCACAGGAAAAGAAGAAAAAGGCTGCCTAATTAATGGAATGGAGAAAAGAAGAGAGCTTGCCAGGTCCTTACAAAATGGGCCTGGCAGTAGCAATAATATCATCTACTTGCGGGAAAGGTCCATCACAATGTTAAAAAGAGAGTTAATTCTAAGAAACCCTTTAAGCATAGTTAAAACAGAAGACAAAGAGCCCTTAAAGGAAGGCCAGTTTGGGGCAGTCCTTGCCAAGGCGGGTGTAGGGAAAACCGCTTTTTTGGTACAGCTTGCCCTGAGCAACCTTTTAAGGGATAGAAATGTCCTTCATGTAAGCCTTACACAGCCTGTTAGAAAGGTATGTCTTTGGTATGAAGAGGTCTTTCACAATATCTCACAGGAATACCAAATAAAAAATACCACCGAGCTTTGGGAGACCATTCTTCCCCACAGATTCATAATGACCTTTAACAAAAATGACTTTTCCATTGACCGGTTTGAAGAACGGGTTAATGACCTTACCGAACAGGGAATATTTTTCCCCCAGCTTGTCATTATTGATGGACTAGATTTTGACGAAGGAAGCAGAGAATCCCTTACTGAGCTAAAGATACTTGCCAGAGAAATGGGTTTTCCTGTGTGGTTTGCTATTACAGTGGGCCCTGATGAAGTCCTTAAAAAGGGGACTTTGCCTTCAAACGTGGAGCCCATTTCTGATCTTTTCGATATTCTGATCGGTCTTAAGGCCTCCAAAAAGGAAATAAACATCTTGCTTCTTAAGGGTGAGCCATCAAAGGATGAAGAAAATGTCTATCTCGACCCTTCAACTCTTCTAATAAAAGACAGAAAATAAAAGGTGCCTAAAAAACTTCTTGAGATAAATAACCTTTCTATAGCTATAAAGGAAAAAAAACGCTCCTTGCATCCTGTAAGGGGCGTTTCTTTTTTTATAAATAAGGCCCAAAGGGTATGTCTTGTTGGAGAGTCGGGCTGTGGAAAGTCCTTAACCGCCTTTAGCATAATGAGGCTTTTACCAGATGATAAATTTTCACTTACCGGCTCAATTGAATTTAATGAAAAATCCATTTTGGACCTTTCAGACGATGAAATGAGAAGGCTCAGGGGAAAAGCCATCTCCATGATCTTTCAGGAACCAATGACGGCCCTAAATCCTGTTTTTAAGGTTGGGGATCAGATAGTTGAGGCAATCCTTGTCCATGAAAGACTTAAAAAGGAAAAAGCAAGGGAACGTGCCATTAATATGCTTTTCAAGGTAGGAGTGCCTGAGCCTGAGATAACCTTCAACCAGTATCCCCATGAGCTTTCAGGAGGACTTAGACAAAGGGCAATGATTGCAATGGCTCTATCCTGTAGTCCAAATCTATTAATTGCCGATGAGCCAACAACTGCCCTTGATGTGACCATCCAGGCACAGATCCTTGATCTTTTAAAAACACTTTCAGCGTCCCTGGGCCTTACCCTTTTACTCATCACCCACAACCTAGGGGTGGTAGCCCAAATTGCCCAAAGGGTCCTTGTGATGTATGCAGGAAAGATAGTTGAGGAATCACCGGTTGAGGCCCTTTTTAAAAAACCCTTGCACCCCTATACAAAGGGGCTTTTAAGGTCTGTTCCCTATGGAAAAAACATTCATGGAAAACGGCTTTATTCCATACCGGGGCAGGTTCCAGGTATTGAAAATATTCCGGAAGGATGCGCCTTTTTTGAAAGGTGCGAATATGTAATGGATCTTTGCAAAAAGAAACAACCAGAACTTTTGACTTTGGAAAATGGAAGAAGGGTTGCCTGCCATCTTTATTAAGCTAGTCAATGCCCCACAAACGCCTGCCCAATCCTGACATTCTCATTGTGGGCTGAGTAATAGCGCGTCTTAGTGCCTCTTTTGCCCCAATTATTGTAATCTTTTCCCTGGCCCTGGTTATGGCCGTATAAAGAAGCTCGCGTCCAATTATGAGGCTATCTTCCCTTGGAAGGATAAAAAGGACTCTTTTAAATTCGGAACCCTGACTTACATGGACTGTAACTGCCCATGCAGGCTCAAATCGCGGAAGACGGGAAGGGGCCAGGAATCTGATTCCTCCATCCTTTTGCAAAAAGACCACCTTCAGTCCATCCTCCATTTTCCAGGTAATTCCTATATCTCCATTAAAGAGACCAAGTTCATAATCATTTTTCCTGATTATTATGGGAAGGCCGTGGTGTAAACCATGCTCAAATAAATTTTTACTAAAAAAGCGATTAGAGACAAACTGATTTAAATTTTTGTTCCCAAAAGGTCCTTCTTTAAGGGCGCAAAGAATCTTAAATTCTTCTAAAAGCCCTAGAGCTGAAGAAGGTTCCTTTTCTTTTTTTACAGCCTGAACGAATACCCTCATTTGGTCTTCAATAAAGGAAGAAAGCTTGATGTCCTTTATATCAAAAAATTCTATTCCCTTTAGATCAGGCCTTTTTAAAAGATCAAAAGCAGTGTCAAAATCCCCCTTGTTTACAGCATCAGATAGCTCGTAAATACCGCTTCCTTCTTTAAATCTAAAATTGTGGCAAAGGGTTATGATGGAATCGCGTAACTCTGATACTTTCTGGTCTCCTTCCACTTTATTTATAGGCTCACCAATGGCCCTTGCCATTTCAAAAAATTCTTTTGAATAGACAAAACTCTCTGTTCCTTTACAAATATCTGAAAGGACATTTCCCGCTTCTACTGAGGCCAACTGATCTTTGTCCCCAACGAGTATCAGCTTTGATCCTTCGCCCAGTGCATCAATCAGATGATACATCATTGGAAGGTCAAGCATACTCACTTCATCAACTATGATGACATCAAAATCTAGAGGATTTTGGCTATTGTACCTAAAGACCCCTTGTCTTTTCCCACTACCTAGCAGTCTGTGTACTGTAATTGCCCTTTGAGCTAAAAGTCCTTCATAAATATCATCAACAATTCCAGCAAGGGCCTTTTCCTTTTTTAGGACTGGAATTATAGCCTCAAAGACAACTTGTATAGACTCTGTTAACCTTGATGCAGCCTTTCCTGTCGGTGCTGAAAGGGCAATCTTTAAATCCGAACCCTTGATGGCACTTGACATTGAAAGAATCAGAATTATTGAAGCAATGGTCCTTGTCTTGCCAGTTCCAGGTCCTCCAGTTATCACCAGCAAATCCTTCTTAAGGGCATTTAGACAGGCCAATTTTTGCCAGTTTGGACTTATGGGACTGGCAGGAAAAAGCTTATCAAATATCCTAAACTCCGTGTCTGTAATGGACCTTGAAGGACTTTTTGAAAGTTCTAGGAGTCTTTGAGAAATACTCTTTTCAAAAAAAAGATATTTTTGGATGTAAAGGTTATCTTTTTCCAGGGCCATTGGCCGTATATCTGATGAACTCCCAAGAACCGCGGGAAATTGGTCCAAAGATAAGGTGATGGAGTTAAAATCCAAGCCTTTTTTAAATATTTTACAAAGGCCCTTTTCACTGGCGTATTCCTTTAAGAATCCTGGATTGAGCTTTAAGCAGGTATGGGAGTCTTCTATTGCACAGGCACAAAGATAACAAAGGGCACAAATCTCTTTTGAAAGTCCAGGCTCTATCCTTTTTAGAAATCTTACAAATTCTACACCAGAAGGTTCAAGTTCACCCAAATACCCAGCCAAAAAGAAGGATTCAAAAAAATCTCTTTTTTCAGGTGGTTTCAAATAAAATGGCTCCATGATTTCAGTCTCTTACTGGAAAAATTTTCCTGGCTAGATTTTATAAAACGGGAAGTTTTTCCTTAAGCCTTTCCTTAAGTTCATCCCTTGAAATAAAAAGGACACCATATCTTGAATCATTTTTTTTGTGCCCGGCTCCTCTCAAAAATAGATAGATTGCACCTTTTACAAGGGGTCTTTTGTCATTTTTTGAATATATTCTTTTAAGATAGGTCTCAAATGCCTTGACGTAGATTGCAGCCTGAAGCCAGTAGTCATGCTCATCCATGGCCATCTCCAAATTTTTTCTCGAATAATCCTCAATGGCAGGCCCAAGCCAATTGCTTTTATAATCAAGGCAGTAATATGAATCACCAAATTTAAAGGCAAGATCAATGAACCCCTTTATCACCCCTCCTTCAAAATCATCAAAAAACCTAGAATACCTTCCGATCTCAGCCCTGTTAAAGGACATGTGAAAGTCCATTTCCTTTACCATATTGCCTTTTTCTATATCTTTAAGCCTTAAATCAGGTAAAATCTCTGTGCCAAAGAGATTGTAGATATGCTCTGAAAGGACACAGGCCCACTTTTGATCAAAACCATATTCATTGATTAAATCCTTTGCCCTTTCAAAGATTTCATCCCTTTCTGCATCAAAATCTATTGTTTCCAGCAACTTATGAATAAGATCTCCTGCATGGGTACCCCTTGGAAAGGCTAAGATTGAATGTGTTTCCCGAAGATCATGGGGATCTTTTGCCATATCGAGTTTTAGAAAAGGCGAATCAAGGTCCTCAACCAATGCCTCATTTGCTATGGAAGAATAGCTTAGCCTTCTCCATGACCAGGGTGCAAGAGGAAGGCGCCTAATCTTTGGAACATCAAAAAGATAATCAGAATATCTTTCTGTTATTTCCTTTTCTTTAAAGGATTTTACATCTAAGAACTTTTCATCCTTAAAAAATGCATTGAGCCCCTTTTTGCCATATAGCTTCCCAAGATATCTTTTTAACTTTTCCTCACTATCCTTTACTTCACCTTCTAAAAAGGCAGCCTGTTCATTTAAAAGCCCATTAAAAAAGCCGCCTTTAAGTGCTAGATAGCACTTTGCCTTTGCCCTGGTAAGTGCCACATAAATCAATCTCTGGGTTTCAGAAAATGCCTCTTTTTCCTGTTCTTCTCTGTGCTCACTTTGAGATTTTCTGCCTTCTGCACCCTCAAAAATTCCCGTTAGCCACCTTTTAAAATCCCTGTCTTCAGGCCTTTTTGGGGCAGTTTCAACCACATAGGAACTGCACCTGTGACAGAAAAAATAATCATTTGGCTTTGGATTCATTTCATCCAAAAAGGGCAAAAAGACAACTGGAAACTCAAGTCCCTTGCTCTTGTGATAGGTCATGATGTTTACAATATTTTCATCTGTCTCTAGCCTTAGCTCATGCTCTTCCTCAAGCTCCCTCGGATTTTCAATGTTTTCCTTAAGCCAGGCTATAAGCCTTTCACCACCTTCTTTTTCCAACTCCGCCTTGGAAAGAAGCTCTGAAAGATGCCTTAAATTTGTAAGGGCCCTTTCTCCATCCCTGCTTGAAAGAAGTTTTTCAGGCACATTAAATCTTTTAAAAAGGGTCATTAGCATGGGAAAGACTCCACTTTTTTGCCAGATGAGCTTAAGCTCATGAAACTTATCACATATTCTATCCCATCCTTTTAAATCATTTTTTAGTTCTAAAAGCTCCTTTGCAGAAACGCCCAAAAGCCTTGTGCAAAGAGCTGCAGATACGGCCTTTGAATCTAAAGGATTAAAGATGCCATTTAATACATACAAAAGCTCTCTAGCCTCAAAGGAAGAAAAGACACTATTTTTTCCACTATAAGCAAAGGGAATTCCAAGCCTTGTAAGTTCCCTTGCTACGATCGTAGCCTCATAATGACTCCTGACCAAAACCGTTATATCTCCTGCTGTTAAAGGCCTCTTCTTAACATCTCCTTGATATATCCATGCCCTTTTTTGCTGGCCCAAATAAATCAGCCTTTTTATTTCAAGACAAAATAGCCTTTCGGTGGAGATTTCGTTTATATTGTTGGCTGAGACATTACCTGAAACGTCATCAATCAAAAACTCAAATCCTTCTTCCCTTTCGCCATCTATAAAAAGCCATTCTCCTCTCTGGGCCGTGACCCGTTGATAACGGATTCCATCAAAAACGAAGGGATTTTCATCCTGATTTAAGAAAATTTCATTTATTATTTCGACTAGTTCAGTATTTGAACGCCAGTTTGTTGAAAGGCTAAATAGCCTTGTTTCTGGTATCTTCTTTTTGGCACGAATATAAGTAAATATATCCGCTCCTCTAAACCCGTAAATAGCCTGTTTGGGGTCACCAATAAGAATAAGGGTAGATTTGTTATAATCATCATAGATTCTTTTAAAAATTTTCCACTGGATTGAGTCTGTATCTTGAAATTCATCTATTAATGCAACAGGAAATTTATCTCTAATCTTATGAGTGAGTATCTTTCCAAACCTTTTATGATAAATTGCATCCTTAAGATTAAGGAGCATATCATCATAGGAAAAAAGCATCTCCTTTTGTTTTTCTTTTGATACATAATCAAGTGTAAAGGCTATTGAATCACGCAAAAGGCCTGTAAATAGCCTTTTTTCGATATCTTCATAAAAAAAATAGAGCCTATGGAGTCGAAAAATAAAAGTATCCTTTAAAAGCTCATCCTGCCATTTTTTTAAAAGGGAAAAACCCGATTCTTTCCATTTCTGTAATAGGCTTTCTTTGAGATTTTTTCTATCCGTACGATCTATTGTCTTTATATCCTTTGAAGTGCTTTCAATAACACTATCAAAC
>WFZZ01000168.1 GCA_015489315.1 Deltaproteobacteria bacterium
GACCCGGAACCACCAAGGTCCATCTTCATCTGGTGGGTAAGGTCAAAGAAGATCGGCTCAAGCTGCTCGGTGGTAGTCCCGAGGAGGACCATATCACCGGTTGAACCGTGGAAGTTGGTCATGCCGCTCCCACGGTTATCCCAGAGCTCACAGAGCTTCCTGAGGGCAGAGGTGTGATAAAACTTGGAGGCGGGCTGGTTTACACGGATGGTATGAAAGGCCCAGATGGCCGGGAACTTTTCCTGCTGGTCGGAATAACGGCCGATGACCCCGCCACCATAGCCGAAGACCCCCACGATACCGCCGTGCTTCCAGTGGGTCTCCTTGTGTTTGTAAGAGAGCTCGAGCTGGCCCAGGAGATCAAAGCAGGCCTGTTTCTTGTGCTTTTCTCCGAACTGCTCAATGTCATCCACAAAACTTGGCCACGGACCACTTTTAAGATCCTCCAACATGGGGGTGTCATGTTTTTTGATTTCCGACATCAACAAACCTCCTTAAGAGTTTTTTCTCGACACCTAACTACGAGGCGAGCCTAGTAAGCTTTGAAAGGAGTGTCAAGGAAGAATGGGGCAACTAAAAGGGAATTATCACAGATTAAAAGGCAAAGAGGGGAGAAAAGTTCAATAAATTTCGCTTATGTTTTTATTATAAAATACCGTTCAAGAAGCAATCACGCTCTGCCAGGCTGCCAAGAGATCATCCTTTTCCTTTTTAAGGGTCAAGATCACCCTAGAGAGTTGTGTTTTATCCAGGGGCAACCCCCGTGGCCAGCGAGGAAGTCTTTTGAAATCATCGGCTTCCGGTACGAAGCCTGCGGCCCGGGCGATGATGTCAGCCTTAAAGACTAAGAAGGCCTCGTGTTTTATCTCCCCTTCCGTCAAGGGGTGATGGTGCCACCTCAAGGCCTCCACCAGGTCTTCGGAAAAACGCCAGTGTCTGGCCACGAGCACCCCAACCTCTGTGTGGGAAAGGCCTAGGTCTTCTTCGGCCTCACGAAAGGAACAATCCTTGGCCTCACGCAAGGCAAGGACCTGAAGGAAAAAATCCGGGAAAAAAACCGCCAGCACCAGCCGGCCGATGTCATGAAGAAGACCCGCGGTATAAAGGGTATCTGGATCTTTGACCCTTTCTTCGGTGGCCAGGAGAAAACAGGCCCTAGCCACCCCCACGGCATGCACCCAGAGGCGGGTCAGGTCAAACTTTTTGAAGGTGGCCACCGGGCGCAGGAGGTAATTTAAGGCGTTGGCCAGGACGATGTTGCGCACCTCTCCGAAACCAAGCCTTACGATGGCCATCTTGAGACTATTGGTGGGATTCCCCGTGATATAGAGGGGAGAGTTGGCGATCTTTAAGATCTTAGCGGCCAGGGCCTGATCTTCATAAAGGATCTTTTCTATCTCTTGGGCCGAGGCGTCTTTCTCAATGGCCGCAAGGACCCGCTGGCTCGTCTGGGGGATGGTTGGGAGCTTATCTAGCCGCTTTAAAATTGCGGCCCATTTTTGCTTGTCCATTTGCTATAAATTTCGGTATACATATCAAAAATCTTGAGCTAGAATTTTTCCAAATAGCCCATATGGCCGAAAAATACTATGGGGACAGTGGTTGTTACCGGTGAAAAAATAGAAAAACTGAAACGGATCCTTGATAATCACCTCACTTCGATTGGGGTCTCCCTTGCAATCCTGATTGACGAAGCGGGGAACGAGATTGTCTCCACCGGCAAGATTGACCAAATAGACACCACCTCCCTGGCGGCTTTGGCCGCGGCCAATTTTGGCGCTACCGCCCAAATCGCCAAGCTTATAGGGGAAGAAGATTTCTCTATCCTCTACCACAAAGGCAAAAAAGATAACATCCATATTACTAAAATAGGGCTAAATTTTATCCTAGTGACCGTATTTACGGACAAAATTCCTCTAGGTCTAGTTCGTTTAAGGGTAAAACAATTAAAACAAGAACTTTTAAATACTCTTAGCGAACAATAAAGCCAATTTTATGGCATTAATTAACCTCAATAAACGAGAAATTAACTGCAAAATTGTATACTATGGCCCGGGAAGAAGCGGAAAGACTACCAATTTGTTTTATATCTATAATGCCGTCTCGGAAAAATACCGAGGAAAACTTTTAACCATTGAAACACGTGGAGAAAGGACTCTTTTCTTTGATCTTCTTCCCATCAACTTAGGGAAAATTAAAGGTCTAGATATACGCCTTCAGCTATATACCGTGCCGGGGCAATCTCACTACCGGGCTACGCGTAAATTGGTCCTTAAGGGGGTTGACGGGATAGTTTTTGTGGCAGATTCTTTACGTAAAAGAAGGGAAAAAAATATAGAAAGCCTTATTGACCTTAAAAATAATTTAGCTGAGTATAATATCGAGCTTGAAGAAATACCTCTTGTTTTCCAATACAACAAAAGGGACTTGATAGAAGCCAATATCCCTTTGCTCACCATTGAAGAATTAGAAAATGACCTTAATCGAGAACTTAAAGCACCTTATTTTGAAGCCGCAGCCATAAAAGGAATAGGTGTTTTTGAGACCCTAAAAGAAATAAGCAAACGCACGGTCAAATATGTGGCGCGTAAATATATCTTTAATGAGGCCAGCAAGGCCCAAGGAGGTATGATATGAATCTTCCTCCAGAAGATAAAGACTTTGAACTAGCCGTAGAAAAAGCCATTGATGAGATATTTGGAAAAGTAGAAGCCGAAACTTCCAAAAAAGAAATAGAAGTAATAGAAGATGACTCTTTGAAAATTCCACTAGAGCTGGAACCAGTAGAAAATGAAGACCAGAAAGAGAAGGAAAAGGCGAAAGAACCTACCTCTAAAGTGATAGATTTTCCAACAATTGATGATATTATAAAGCCGGATTTAGAAATTAAACAAGAAGAAATTCCTACTCAAACTGTTATAAAACAAGAAGATTTAGAAAGACTTGCGGCAGCTCTTCTCAGCCTAGAATGGGAAGTAAATAAGGAAAATGCCCTTGCGTTCCTGAATTCTCTTGAAGAAATAAAGACCAAATCTCCCGAAAAAATTCATCCTATTCTTGACTTAATTTATGAAGTAGGACTTTGGCTTAAAGAGCGGCCGGAAGAGGCTCGACCTGAATGGTTCCATTTTCTCCATCAGGGAATCGTAACCCTAAACTTGATCATCTTACAGGGTAAAGAGACAAGTCATCACTACGAACACCTAAGACAATCATTTCTATCCCTAAAAAAAACTCACCATAAAGAATTTTTTAAAGGAGATTTAAAAGAAAGGTTCTTAAGACAACTTATTTTAGACTATCAACGTTTCACAATACTTGAAAATCTTTTTTCACGTTCACCCAAAACAGTATCTTGGCAAAAAATCTGCCAAAAGGCATTGAAAGAAATAGAAGAAACAGTAAAACTTCTCCCCCCAGAAGAGCAACCAAACTTTCCCGTTATAAAAGAAAAAGTTTTAGCGAACGTTAAGAGAAAAAGACAGACACGTAAGGAAATATCTCCTATCTCTCCGCCCAAAAAGATTCCATACAGTGAAGGTTATCAATGCATTATAGGGGAAAAAGTTTATTTTGTTCCCGAAGAACAGGTGTCTTATTTTGGACCCTTTAAGCCAAGCTGGAGAAAAAAAATAAACGGGCTTTTTCCTCTTAGGCTGCTTTTGGGTTTCTGGGCCTACTTTTCTTTTGTTAAACTTAAGAATAAATTTACCGGTAATTTGGGCCAAAAAGAAGAAAAAGAATTGAGAAATATGGCCTTACCTATCTTAAAACGTGTCCCAAATCCCCAAGTAATTCTTATTCTTTGGGATGGAAATAAAGGAGGAGTGGTCCTTGCTGAAGAAGCTCAATTTTTTATTCTGCCAAACGAAGCTACTTTGGTAGAAAAAGAAGGAGAATCAATTATTGTCATAAACAATAGAGAGTTTCCGGTCCTTATGGTCAAATGACAACTAAAAATTTTGAACAGATATTCAGAGAAGCAGAAATTTATGCGGAACAAGGTCTATATGACGAAGCTATTTCAGCCCTTGAAACCCTTCTCCAAGAGTTAACTCAAGAAGGAAAAGAAGACGGATTAAAGGCAAGAGTTGAGGAAAAGTTAAAAGAACTTGAAGAACTCAAGACAAGCGCCGCTCTTGTTGAAGATCTTGCCCTGGAAATAGAAAGCTCCCCCGAAGAAACCCTCCAAGAGGCCCAACTCTTGATGGAAACCGGCTTTTATGAAGGGGCGCTAGAAATCCTTCAAAAACTTCTAAATGAAGGCTACCGTGAACCGGAAATATATCATAAAATGGCTGTCTGTTACCTAGCCCTCAAGAATTTTGACAAGGCTATTTCCACCATTAAAACAGCCCTTGAATTTCCGGC
>WFZZ01000169.1 GCA_015489315.1 Deltaproteobacteria bacterium
GGTCAATATTATTACAAAGATATTCGTGAAAGCCCTTTGGATAGGGGAGGGGACTGCAATTTGAGCTAAAGTCCAAGACCTCCCCCGGCTCTATCCCGAGTTTTTTTGCTATGGAATATACATCTCCACCGTGACCAAAAAGCATTTCTTATCCTTCTGCTGGACCAAAAGACCTTTCAAAAAGATCTTCAATGGCCTTTTTACCTTCTTCAGTAAGATATCTGGTGCCAGTTCCTGCAAAGGTCTTGTGCTCTATTTTGGGAAGGTCTTCCACCCATTTTCCTTCCTTCCAAGTGAACCACTTGTTCTCATTTTGGTCAAATACACTTACAGGTCTATTAAATAGCTTTGCAAGTTCGACTGCCCAGCCGGTTCCACCCTTTACAGTTCCGTCTGGCCTTATCCAGCCAACTGCAAAAACCTGATAGCCATTGTTAACCACATGGAAAATGGACTGTATCACTCGTCTTATTTTGTCTGCTTCAGCATAGGTTCGCCCCATTCTTTTTGAGACTATCTCCATGCTGATATCGCCCTGTTTGAGCTCTTCTTCAGAAAGGACTCTTACGTCCTTTACTCTATCCATCTTATGGCCTTTAAAGGAGAAATTTACCTCATTAATTCCCCATTTTTCAGCACATCTTCCAAATTCTGCCTCTGCCCCCCTAAGACCTCCACTATATAGGGTGTAATCCGAACGTTCTGTCATTCTTTTTCTCCTTAAAAAATATTATTCATTTTCCCCAGATATCTCTTTTCTTAGGGAAAGAAGCCTTCTGTAAATCATTTCGAGAAAATCTGCAACAGGTCCATGCTTATTTTCACCAGAGCGTGCGTAGGCCTTGGTAATTTCAACTGCCTGTTTAAGACATTCTTCCTTTTCAAAATTGTTTAGTCCCATTATATACCTCTTTTCATTACTTAAAGAAGCTCTTTTATCTCTTTTTTTAGTTCTGCCAATGCCTTTCCACGATGGCTGATTTTGTTTTTTTCTTCCATGCTGAGTTCAGCCATTGTTTTATCAAGGCCTTCAGGTAAAAAAATTGGGTCATAACCAAAACCCTTTTCCCCTCTGGGTTCTGTGGTGATGGTCCCTCTACAGATTCCTTCTGTTTTTATCCATTTCCCATCAGGGCGATAGGCAACTATGACACATCTAAACTGTGCCCCTCTTTTTTCAATGGGAATATCCTTCATTTCCAAAAGGAGCTTCTCATTATTTTTTGCGTCTGTGGCATCTTCTCCGGCAAATCTAGCTGAATAAATTCCAGGCTTTCCGTGAAGGGCATCAACTTCTAGTCCCGAATCATCGGCAATGGCCAATAGCCCTGTTTTTTCAGAGACAGCTTTTGCTTTTTTCATTGCATTTTCAAAAAAGCTTTTTCCGTCTTCCACAATCTTGCCAACTTCTGGGAAGTCATCAAGCGAGAGTATTTCAATATCAAGTTCCCTCAATAGTTCCTGTAATTCCTTTAACTTTCCCTTATTTTTGGTTGCAAGCACAGCCTTTTTCATCTTCATTGCACTCCTTTAAAATAGATGAAAATTCAAGTTCAACAGCTCCACCAGGACAAAGGCTCAGACATTTTAGGCACCTAATGCACTTAGTGGAATTAATATCATCCTCGCCCTTGGCAAAATAGACCCCCGTGGGGCAAATAAGTTCACAAGCATGGCATTCAACGCAAGTTTCTTTGTTAAATTTAAGTCTAAGCCAGCTAAATCTATTAAAAAGACCAAATATAAGTCCGAGGGGACATACTGCTCTACAAAAAGGTCTTAAAGTGACCATGCTCCAGAGAATAAAAAGAACAAGTATGACGAATTTGTTGTAAAAGAGTAGGCCGATTGCGTCTCTCAAATCAGGCGCAAGTACCAGAAGTGGAAGGCCTGCTTCTAAGGTCCCAGCAGGGCAGACATATTTGCAAAACCAAGTCTGTCCAAATCCTGTGCTGTCCAAAAAAAAGATTGGAAGGACGATGACGAAAAAAATCAGGAAGAAGTATCGTCCCCAATTTAAATACCTTGGAAATCCAATCTTTGGAAGCCTTACCTTAAAACACAGATCCTGAAAAAGGCCAAAGGGGCAAAACCATCCGCATGGAAGCCTTCCTACTAAAGATCCTATAATTCCAAGGGACCCAATAACATATAGACCCAAATGGCTTGCTCCAAGCTTTAAGTTGAACCTTAGACTTGTAAATGCATTTTGGAGTGCACCCAATGGGCAGGCAAAAACCGCTGCCGGACAGGAATAGCAGTTTATCCCTGGAAAACACAAATGCTTTAATGGGCCTTTATATATCGGGTTTTCTGGCGTAATCCATAACCTAGGATTGGATATAAAGCTTGAAAGGATTTGGACAAGTAATCGAATCTTTTGCATTTAGCCAATCCCGATGCAGCTAAGACAGAGGTTAATTGCCTTTTTGAAGACATCACCTGGGCCACCTGAAAAAACACCTATTATGGTCAAAAGGATGGAAATAGAAAGGAGTATAACGGGAGCCCTTTTTTTCATAGCTTTTCTTCTACCGATTGTTTTTTGCTTCCTGGTTTTACTGATTTATCCCGTCTGTCATCAATTTTAATTATCGTATAGACCCTTTTTACATTTTTGGAGAATACCGATTCATGCATCCTTTGTGCCACATCAAAGAGTGAGGATATGTCTCCGTAAATGGTGGTTCCCATATCTGTAAGTTGATAATCAAGGTTTGAATCTTTAACGATTTTTAATACATCTACCACATAACTTGAAAGACTTATGGTTTTAGTGCCCAATGGCACGACACTTATTTCCATACAGGCCATTTATGCCCCCTTTTTGTTAGACAGTGAAGTTTTTTAAAGGTGAATTCATAAAAGGCATGGGCTTTAGGCAAATGCTTGAAAAGTGGAGGCGGCGCCCGGATTCGAACCGGGGAATAACGGTTTTGCAGACCGTCGCCTTAGCCACTTGGCTACGCCGCCTTAGAGCAATAGCTTCATTAACATAACCAAAAGATTTTGACAAGTCTTGCCTAAAGAAAACGGTAATTTGGTTGGCAAAATAGGTTTGACATATTCATATCCATGATAGTATTGTAGAACAAAATATTAATAGAAATTGTAAAAGTCATGCAATTAGTAACATTATCACCTAAATTTCAAATTGTTATACCCAAATCAATTAGAAAAGCCTTATGTCTTAAGCCTGGTCAAAAAATGCATGTTGTAGAATATGAAGGCAGGATAGAATTAATTCCTGATAAAGATATAAAGGAACTTCGTGGTTTTTTGAAAGGAATCAATACAAATTTTCTAAGAGAGAATGATAGGTTATGAATCTTGTCGATTCTTCGGGTTGGCTTGCATATTTCGCAGATGAACCAGAGGCCGAATATTTTTCCAAACAGATTTGTGCAACTTCTACTTTAATTGTTCCAACAATATCAATTTACGAAGTATTCAAAGTTGTATTGCGTGAAACTACAGAAAATGAAGCGCTCCAAGCTGTTGCTGCAATGCAAAAAGGTCAAGTTATTGATCTTACTGTGTCACTTGCAATGAGTGCTTCAAAACTTAGCTTAATACATAAGTTGCCAATGGCAGATAGTATCATTCTTGCAACTGCTAAAAAATATAAGGCGATTCTTTGGACCATGGATTCGGATTTCAAAGAAATTCAAGGAGTAAAGTATTTTCCAAAAGAATAGGAAGCTAATAAATAAGGTTGGATTGTGGGAACAAACGTAAGTGAGATGCCCACAATCTCAAATAGTTGCCAGGCTACTTTAATTTAAACTTTTTTATCCAGTTTAACCTATTTCCATACCCATATTTTTTAGCTCATCTATCATCTTAACAAATTGTTCTGGATAAAGTGACTGAGGTCCGTCAGAAAGTGCCTTTTCAGGGTGGTTGTGAACTTCAACTATCAAAGCATCAATTCCTGCTGCAGCCGCTGCCTTTGCAAGGGGGATTACCTGGTCCCTTCTGCCTGCTGCATGGCTGGGATCAACCACAATAGGCAGGTGGCTTTCCTTCCTCATGTAGGGAATGGCATTTATATCTAGGGTGTTTCTTGAGTGCCTGGTAAAGGTCCTTATGCCCCTTTCACAAAGCATTACCTGGTCATTTCCCTCTGACATTATATATTCGGCAGCCATGAGGAATTCATCCATTGTGGCCCACATGCCCCTTTTTAAAAGAACGGGTTTTTTTGCTTGGCCGGCACGTCTAAGCAGGCGATAGTTTTGCATATTCCTTGTTCCAAGTTGGATTATATCTGTTACCTCTTCAACAAGGTCAAGAACCTCATGGTCCGTTGCCTCTGTGACTATGAAAAGCCCTGTTTCTTCCCTCACCTTTGCCAATATTTCAAGCCCTTTTGTCCCAAGTCCTTGGAAGGAATAAGGGGATGATCGTGGTTTAAATGCCCCGCCACGAAAGATAGTGGCGCCTGCCTCCTTTACAGCATGTGCGATTTCAAGGGCCTGGTTTTCGGACTCAACTGCACAAGGCCCTGCCATGATGACCAGTTTACCAGAGCCAATCTCCAGTCTCTTCCCCTGGTTTTCGAGGGTAATAACGGTGTCTTCAGGGTGCATTTCCCTACTGACAAGCTTATAAGGCTTTGAGACTGGAATGACATCCCTGACCCCAGACATATCAACAAATAGTGCAGGGTCAATAGGTGTCTTATTTCTGAGGATGCCAATGGCAGTCCTTTCCCCGCCAGGGATTGGTTTTGCCTCCCAGCCGTATTTTTCTATTCTTTCAACTACTGCATTGAGTTCTTCAGGGGTAGCACCCTTATCCATTACTATGAGCATATTTTCCTCCAAAAAATAAAAAGCTTCTTGCAAGGTCAGGATAACTGCACCTTACAAGAAGCTCAAAGCCTCTTTGTGAAAAAGATATTTTAACTATTATTGGAAGATGAAGTCTTTGAACTTGATGTACTGGCACTTTTCTTCTTTGAATCTGTTTTAGTGGTATCGCCTTTCCCAGAGCCTGATCCTTTTCTGGCATAATCTGTTACATACCATCCTGAACCTTTAAGATGAAAGGTGGATTGGGAAATGAGCTTTTTCATTTTTCCACCACAGGCTTCACAGGTTTCAAGTGGAGGGTCAGAAATCTTTTGCCAGTTTTCTACGATTACTCCGCATGATTGGCACTGATATTCATAAATTGGCATCTTTGTACCTCCTTTAGTTTAATGATGGATGAAGTTTTTCAATCTTTCCTTCAAAATATTCAATTACTTCAGTAAGATATGGAATCTTTACCTTTTTAAGAGTCGAATTTGTCAAGTTGTGGACAATTTCTTCTTCCCTTGTTTTTTCATCAAGGTTAACGCAGCATTCGAATCTGCTGAATCTTAAAATATGAATAAGCTCGTGGGCAATGACATAGATCAAAAAGGGCTCAATAATATGTCTTATGCCCATAGTTGCCTTTAAGACCCTTGGGTCAAATATCACTATTTTATAGATACTTTTGATATCTGAACCAAAGGCCTTTAAAAAAGGTGTATTCTCATATTTGCTAAGATGGGCATAGGCATTTTCAGGAATCTTTTTTATCTTTTCCTGTAAAAGTGTTTTTACCTCAAATGGGTTTTTCTTCCAGTAGTCAGTTGTGAGTCCAAAGCTGTCACTGACAATATCTTCTGACACCTCCACTGCCCTTGACAATATCTCAAGATGATACGGCAAAAAATACTGTTCCATCATTTAAAAGAGCTAGAGTTCTTTTTGGCTCAAAAAATAGTGCTGGCAAAAGGGTGTGTCAAGTTGGTTTAGGAAAAGGTTTCTCCCGCTGGTATTCACTATATTCTATCTCTCCAGATTCCAACCTCAGTATTTTGTCGGCATCAGTCCTTACTATCAAGGCACCATCGAAATCAATATCCAATATGGTCCCAGTAGAAGAATGTCCATTTTTTAAAAATTGTACTCTTTTCCCAATGGAATCAGATGACTCTTTCCATCTTGAAATGAGAGGCGTAAGGCCATCTTTATGGGCAATTCTTAAGTTCTTTTCAAGTTTTTTAGAAACGGCCTTTAAAAGTTCATGCCTAGTAATCTTTATGCCATTTTCTTCAAGGGTTGTAGCCTTCTTATGTAAGTTTTTAGAAAACTGGCTTGAATCACCAGTGATATTTACGCCTATTCCAATAATAATTGCATCAACATCTTCAATTGAGGGCTTTTGACATAGTATGCCACAAACCTTTTTGCCATTTATCAAGATGTCATTTGGCCATTTGATTGAAAGACCCTTTGCTCCAATAGATGAAAGGGCCTCATAGACGCTAAGGCCACCAATTAAGGTGATTGAACAAGTAAAGCGGGAAGGAAGCCTTGAATGCACCACAAAAGAGCAAAAAAGGTGTCGCCCATATCCTCCCTCCCATCTTCGTCCCATTCTTCCAATTCCGGCCGTTTGTATCTTTGTGGCCACAACAAGCCCCTTTTCCTTTAACAGTTCCGGGTGCTTCAACAGAAAGAGGTTTGTAGAGTCAAGGGAATCAAAAAAAATAAGGGACCTTCCTGCAAAGGAATGGTCCCTAAAAAGAGGAGTTATATCCCAAAAGGAGGGCATTAGTCTAGTTTCTTTAAGACAAAAAGAAGCTGCCCTTCCTGGACTTGGTCGTTTAGTTTTATGGCGATTTCTTCTACCACTGCATCAAAAGGTGCCACAATGGCATTTTCCATCTTCATGGCCTCAAGATTTGCTATCTCTTCACCCTGATGGACAATGTCTCCTACCTTTATGGTGCCGCGGTCAGGATTACCAATCCTCCAGACATTTCCATTTATTGGGGCGCCGATTTCGTTTTCCCCCTTGGCCATTCGGATCTCAACCTTTTTGGCCCTTGGGGTTTCTACCTTATAGACCTTTGTCTTATTGTTTATTTTTACAACCACATGGATAAGGCCTTCGTGCTCAGCGCCTACGGAAAGTAGCTCAATGCTGTAGGGTTTTCCATAAAGCTCGAACTCCACCTTATCTCCAGGTGTCTTTAAACCTTCGCGCCAGACATTTGTAGGAAGGACAAGTGGGGCATCCCCATATTTTTCTCTAAAATCGATGTAGTTGATGGCATCCTTAGGATGCATGAGATAAAGAGTAAATTCTTCACTGGTGGGTTCTCTACCAAGGGTTACTCCAAGATCGGCCTTTATCCTTTCTAGATCATCCTGTTTAACTGAATCAAGGGGTGAAGAGTCGTCCCTTTCCTTAATCTTTTCTTCCCACTCATCTCCAAAGGTGGATTTATAGACCCAGTCAGCAGGCCAACCCTGTGGAAGCCTTCCATATCCACCAAGGAGGAGATTCCTGAAATCCCCTGGTGCATGCCTAAAAAGCTGGAGAAGTTCCTCCTGTTCGTGGGGTTCCATGGCGTCAAAGTCTTGGTTCTTTTCTTCCACAAATTTCGTAAGTAGCTTAATTACATGCCTTACGCCAGACTCTCCCTGCTCCTTTTCATACTTATTCACTATTCCGCTACAGGTAACCCAAGTAATCTGGGAACCAGGGGTCACGTCAAAGTATTTGATTATCTTGTTATAAAGGGACATGACCTTGAGGATTGCCGGCATGAGATGCAAAAAGCCGTTTTTCTCAGCTTGTTCAAAGGAGCTTGGAAAGGCACCGCCTGGCATCCTGTGATATGTGACTTGATGGTCAAATCCCTTAAAGGGAGATTCTGCCCACTCATAGTGACCAATCCACTCTCTAACCTTTTGGACTGCACCAATGGCCGAATCTCTGTTCAAAACAACGGGTATCCCAGATTCCTCTAGATATGCCTGAAGGCCGAGAATTGGTGCCTGGCCATAAAACCTTGTAAGAGAGTCTTCTTCTGCATCAAGTATCTTTGCTCCTGCCTGGGCTGCTGCCAGAAGGGCAGGCATGGCAAGGCCGTCGGTTGCGTGGCGATGATACTGAATGATTAGCTCAGGATATTTTTGTTTTATGGCATCAACAAGGCTCCTAATCCTTTCAGGGCTTCCAACACCTGCCATGTCCTTGATGCAAAGGATTATCTCATCTACGCCTCCGCAAAGGCTTACAATGTCGTCAACAACACTCATATAATATTCATTTGTAGTCCACTCTGCTTGGGTAAAGGAAATGGCAGGCTGAAAAAGCCTTCCTCTTTTCATTACGATTTCTGCAACTGTGCGCATGTTACGTACATCGTTTAAGAAGGAAAAGCAGCGCCAGACATCAATATCAACCCTTTCCACCACATATTCAATTACGTTTTTCGGATAGGGTCTATAGCCCCAGAGATTTGTTTCACGGATTAGGGTCTGCAGCATCACACTTGGCATCTTTTCCCTTAGAATCTCTATTTCTTCAAAGGGGCTTTCCTTTCTGTTCATGATGCCAACATGCCACCTTGCCCCTCCATGACACTCAGAGCTAAAAAGAAGCATATCTTCGTAATATTCGCATAAGGTGGAAAGATCATATATCCTATGACGATTTTTAAAATCAGACTGACCGGCATCCCTCATGCCTGTAGAGGTGAGGGCCACACCTTCAAGCTCCCTTAAAAAACTAACGATCTCACCTGGTGTCATGCCAGGTTTAATCCAGTTGTCTTTTGTTATTTCATGTGCCTTCATTTTACATCCACTCCTGTGGGCCAAGGGCCGTTATTTCTGCGACAAACTTTGCAATTTTAAGGACCTCATCCTGACTGTCCTTTTCTTTAAACATGGATACAAGTTCATCCAAATGGCTTTCGATGAACTTGGTAGAAAATTCTCCACGTTTGAATGCCTCATGTCTTATGATACTTAGAAGAAGTGGTGTCAGGGTCTTTACACCTTCAATCCTAAGATTTCTACTAAGGGTCCTGTCCATGACCTTTATCGCCCCTTCCCTTGTTCTTCCGCTTGCCATTATGAGCATTATAAGCGAGTCATAATAGGGCGGGACATCTGCACCTTCATAAACACCAGGAGCAACTCTAATCCAAGGGCCAGTTGGAGTCTGAAGCCTTGTTATGGTGCCAAAGGAAGGGCTGAAGGTCTTTGGGTCTTCTGCATTTACTCGAACTTCCAATGCCCATCTATTCATGTGAATTTTTTCCTGGGTAAGTTGCAATTGGTTACCTTCAACTACATCCATCATGAGCCCAACGATGTCAAGACCAGTTATTAGCTCGGTAACACCGTGTTCAACCTGAAGCCTGGTATTTACTTCGAGGAAATAAAACTTCTTGGTATTTATATCAAAGATGAACTCAACGGTTCCTGCTGTGGTATATCCTATCTCCCTCATTAATCTTTTTGCTGTATAACAGATTTCGTGTCTAATATTCTCATCTATGGAGGGAGAAGGGGCCTCCTCAATTATCTTCTGATTTCTCCTTTGAAGGGTACATTCCCTTTCAAACAGATGAAATACATTTCCAAAGTTATCTGCAACAATCTGGACCTCAATATGGCGTCCTCTTTCGATATATTTTTCAACAAGGAGGGTATCATCACCAAAGGCCTTTTTGGCCTCGGATTTTGCCTGGGCAAGGGCCATGGGTAGCTCTGCATCGTTTGAGACTTTAACCATGCCCTTTCCACCACCACCAGAGGCCGCCTTTATCATAAGGGGATAGTCAACATTATCCCTATCCATCCATTCCTTTATTTCATCTACCTCTTTTACATCGCTAATACCGGGGATCGTTGGGACATTGGCCTTTTGAGCAATTCGTTTTGCTTCGATCTTGTCACCCATCATACGGATGACCTTTGGGCTTGGCCCAACCCACTTAAGTCCTGCATCAAGGACCATTTCAGCAAAGTCGGCATTTTCTGCCAAAAATCCCCAACCGGGATTGATGGTATCTGCCTTGGTGCGGTGGGCGGCCTCTATCATCTTTTCCATATTGAGATAGGATTCGATTGGAGGGGCTTCCCCAATATGAATGGCCTCATCAGCCATCATGACATGTTGTGAAAGCCTGTCCGGTGTACTATAAACTGCAACTGTGGGAACCCTTCGGTCTCGGCATGTGTGCATTATGCGTACTGCCGGTACTCCTCTGTTGGCGATTAACATCTTTTTGATAGTGTCAGACATAATCTTGCTCCTTTTCTGCCAGTGCCTTTTTAGACCAGGCACATGGAAGGCCTTTTTCTCTTTGTTCCCTTAATCAGCCGAGAAAAATATTTTTTAATAAAATTTGTTGGGAGGGCTGGAAATGATGCCCAAGCGCTAAAAAGGTAAAAAACTTAAAAGGCCCTGGTGTATTTTTGATCAATTTCCTGTGAGCCTAACAAAAAAATGACCACTTTTCAAGGTAACTACTTATCTTTTTAGTTATGCAAAAAAACGCGATAGAGCAATGAGGGATCATTTTGTTATCTTATAAAAGATATCTACTGATGGATCTTCTCCTGATTCAGTTTGTATTTCAATATGTTTGGTGAGATTATATCTTATTTTTATCTTAGTCATCTTATCTTCAATATCATTTATAAATTTTATATAAAGCCTTGGCGTTATGTAAGTTCCTAAAATTAGAGAAAGGTTTTTTGTATCCCTTGTTGTTTCAAGCTCTAACTCTTTAAGGCCAATGGCCTTTCGAATCTTTGAAAGGAGTATATTGCTTCCGCTTGCAATTACATCTGTCTTTTGGTGGTCAGAATCTGATTTGCCTATCAAAAAAGCAAGTATTTCGCTATCTGGCATTTCAGGCTCTGAAAAAAGGGTAAGTTCAGGGCTTTTAAGCCTTCCTGTTATTTTAAGACCAACAGTCTTTTCTCCAATCTCTCTTAAGGCCTCTATATCAATTAGGGGGTTGTCAATGGGTGTTTCAGAATAGATGAGCTTTCCCCTTGTGATATCGAGTTTTGTCCCAAAGGCACTGTATGAGCCATCTTTTAGATAAAGGGTGCCACTGGCAAGAACCACTTCATCGGTTTTTGAATGGATATTGATACTTCCTTCCAGTTTCCCTGAAAGGCCAAAGCCATCAAAGAAAATTTTATCCCCCAGAACTACTTTTAAGTCTGTTAAAATTTCAAGCTTACTCCTGGTATTCTCTTTTTTATGGGCCTTTGAATCTACTATAATGATATCTGAAGAAGGAGCGGTTATTCCCTTTGGCAGCTTTTTAATAATGATATTTGTAAAGGGAATTAGAAGAGTTCCAACAGTTTTTAGATGATTTTTGTTAAGAGTGATTTCCACTTGAAGAGAGATGTCAGTTACAATCTCATGAAGATCAAGTGCTCTAAAATTCTTCCCTTTTATTTGAATTTTAATCTTTGGATCATTAGATAGGGAAATGTGGCCATAAAGGTTTATTAGACCCTTTCCAGAATATATCTTTGAGAAAAGTTTCGTGTCGTGATTATCTCCATTTATTTCAAGCTTAGTGATACTTGGAGAAATTCCAAGTTTAGGAATCTCAAATCTAAATTCTTTAATAAATCCTTTGGTGAGAAATTTAGGTTTATCAAGGGGACCTTCTACTCTAAGCTTAAAATCAATATTTCCACTAGGATTTGAAATTTCTGGTAAAAATTCAGGAAGTAAACTAAAGTCATTGCCTTTAAATTGAATATTCGCCCTGATGGTTTTTTGATCAATATAAAAGGGATTTTCAGGAAGGAAATTAAAATAGGTATTGCAAAAAATTTCCCCAAGTCCCTTTATCTTCCCATTTCCGTTGCCTGAAAATTTACCCTTTTTAAATTTTGCATTAAATCTTAAGTGGCCAGGAAATCTGTGGATTTTCTGGGAATAGGGTAAAAAAATCTGTGCATTTTTTGTGGAAAAATTAACGGTGCCCTTTGGATACTCACTATACGCCTGGAAAAAATTTATCCTTCCATTCAAAAGACCTGAAAACTTAATATCTTTTTGACTTAAAAATTTAGAAAAAAGAGAAAGAGGAATTGACCTTAAAAGAATATCAAAAGATTTTTTATTCTTTCCGATTTCACCATCTAAATTAATAAACGAGCTATATC
>WFZZ01000170.1 GCA_015489315.1 Deltaproteobacteria bacterium
CCCTTTGTCAACTGGTTTATCAAGGAATTTTCTAACAGATTTTCTTTCCTTTATTGCAGTGCTTATATCCATAATAAAACCGTATCCTCCAGGAATAGTGAAAAAAGTGGCTTTTTATTACAATATTTAAATTAAAAATTCCAGAAAAAAGTTAGAACCCTAACAAGACCTTTTTCTAAATTATATTCCAAAGGCAAGTTTTACTATTTACAAGCCAATAAGGGGTTTACTAATATTTACTCGAAAATCTTAAATCTACTCTTGGAAGGAGGAGACAATGCAAAAAAAGACAGGGTTTATAAATTTTTTTCTTACACTTTTTTTGTCAATATCTATCTATTCAGTAGAGGTTTTGGCTGAAAATATCCAGAATTCACCATATTACAAACAACAAGCCCTAATTGACCAGGCCACCATAACATTCAAAAGCTTTGTTACAGATCCGAATATGAGCTGGTTCAGGTCTCATCTAAGAAGCTGCAAGGCACTTTTGATAGTGCCACAACTTTTAAAAGGCGCCTTTATATTTGGTGCCGAAGGAGGAACAGGAGTTCTTGTGGCAAGAGACAAATATACTGGGAAATGGAGCCAGCCCGTATTTTATAACCTTGCATCCCTTTCCTTTGGTCTCCAAGCAGGTGCCCAGTCCGCACAGATAATCCTTATGATAATGACCGATAAGGGGATGAATGCGCTTCTTTCCACATCTATCAAGCTAGGGGCAGATGTAAGCATTGCAGCAGGCCCTTATGGAACAGGAGCCAAGGCGGAAACCGTTGATGTCTTGGCCTTTTCAAAGGCAAAGGGTCTTTTTGGAGGAATAAGTATTGAGGGGGCTCTCATCTCTCCAAAGGACTCCTGGAATATTGCCTACTACAGGAAAAATGTAAGCCCTGTGGATATAATTGTTCGAAAGATGGTATCAAACCCCTATTCTCAAAAACTCATATCTGCCATTGACATGGCCTATGCCATTAGCAATACTGTGATTAAAAACAAAAATTCTCAAGCACCAAAGGCTCAAATTCCTGGACAAGGAAGTAACTAGGCGTCTTCAAACCAATCTTTAAGGATCTGGGCTATTTTAAGGGCCTGCTTTTTATTGGAGATATTAAACTTGCTCTGGGGCCTGTAAAGGCCCCTTTGCTTTTTATATCTACGAATTGTTGCCTTTAATGGGCCATATTCTCCTGTCTTTCTGTCAAGCTCTTGATACAAGAATAAAATAGTCGTCCAACTACCCCTTGTAAGGATCTCCTTTTTTAACTCCTTAACAACTAGGTTTCCATCGTTGTCTTCATAATTTATTGATATATCGTCAATGGTCTCTGCCACAGGGTTCTCCTTTCAGAATCTAGTTTAGTTCTAAATCCTGGCCTGGCTCAAGGACCACTAGGTCTGCTTCTACGTGATGGGCCTTAAGCTGTCTTTTAAATTCTCCAACTGTGCCTGTTAAAGCAGGAAATGTACCATAGTGCATTGGCACAATGACCTTTGGATCAAGGAGCTTGCAGGCATAGGCCGCCTCCTTTGGGCCCATAACATAATGATCCCCTATGGGTATAAGGACTGTCTTTGGATTATAAAGGGTTGATATAATGGCCATATCTCCAAAAAGTGCAGTATCTCCTGCATGATAGACCTTGTATCCGTCTTCAAGGCCAATGACAAAGCCTGCGGCCTGACCTGCATATATGAGTTCTTGACCTTCCTGTATTGATGAGCTGTGTAAGGCCGGAACCATGGTTATATTTACACCCTTTGTATGATAGGTCCCGCCAATGTTCATCCCAGTGACGTTTGGAACCCCCTTGGCCAAAAGGTATTGTTGTATTTCGTGAATTGCTACTACCTCAGCTGCAGAAGAAGATGCGAGGTCCATGCAGCTCCCCATGTGATCTCCATGCCCATGGGTAATTAAAATGAGGTCTGCACTAATGTCTTCCTTTGCATCTTGAGGGGCACTTGGATTGTCCAACCAAGGGTCTATCCATATCTTAAGCCCTTTCTTGGTGGTAATTCTAAAGGATGAATGTCCAAAAAAGGTAAGTATGTTTGACTCTGCCATCTTTCTCCCTCCTAACTTTCTAAATAGCCTCAGGGCCAACAGGCAAATATCTAAAAATCAGCTTCTCCATTCTTTGGCTCTCTTTAAATAATTTCCAAATCCTTTCTTCTGTCTCTTTACTTTTGGCATACCTTACAACAATATCCTCAAAACGCTCCCTTAGGCTAACCACTTGTGTATGTTTCACCCTTTTGTCTGCATAATTGACAATGATCTCTTCACGCAAGCCACTATAATAACTTACAGGTCTGTCAAGAAAGACATGCTGCCTTATAATCTCACCCACCTGAGGATATCCAAGGTCCCTTAAAAACTTTCCTCCCTTTTTGGCATGATCGCCACCGTTTTTAATGGAGTCAATCTTGCAGATATCGTGAAGAAGAGCTGAGGCCTCTATTAATCTGAAGTCGAGACCAAGATATTTAGGCATTAAACTGCACAATCTTTTTGAGACCTGATAGACCTTTACACTGTGCCTTACTATGTGAATGGGCACCTTCTTTTTCCTGAAAAGTTCAAAGATAAAGGGATTGTCAGGAACTGGTGCCGTTACCATTAAAAAGAATGGCTACATAAATTCCTTCTTTTTTGGAAGCCTTTCCATCCACTCTGGGTTATTGAACCAGTATTCCTTTAACTTTTTTAATTCTCCAGTGGCATTTAACTTCATAAGAAGATTATCAACAAAGTTTATCCAGAGATAATCGTTTTCAGGAATGGCCACTCCCAATGGTTCAAAGGTAAAGGGCTCAGAAACAGCCAAATCTGTGTCCTTATTCCTAAAGGCAGCAACTACGCAAAAGGGTTCATCTGCAAAAAGGGCCTGGGCCTTCCCCTGCAAAACCATTCTTAAGGCTTCATCCATGTTAGAAACACGAACAATGTTTGCTTTTGGAACAAGGGCCTTGGCTGCCTGTTCACTGGTAGTATTTTTTGTGACCACAAGGGTAAAGTCAGGCCTATTCATTGCCTCAGGGGACTTAATCTTTGTGACAATCTCCCTTTTTCCCAAAATCGACTGCCCAGATACAAAATAGGGCCCGAGAAATACCACCCGCATATTTCTTTTTGAGGTAATAGTAATTCCGGCAAGGGCCAGGTCTATCTCACCCTTTTCAAGGGCAGGGAAAAGACTTTCGATCTGCATTTGTTGAATCTTTAGCTTTACACCAAGTTGATTGGCTATGACCTTTGCAATATCTATATCAAACCCCATCAAGGAACCGTCCTTTGCCTTTACCACAAAGGGCGGGAAATGACCTGTTGTGCCAAGGACCAGAGTTTTACGCTCAACTATTCTTTTAATTACCTCGCCTCCAGTGGCAAAAGAGGAAAAAAGACTCCATGAAAGGACTAAAGTAGCAACCACAAAGATTACAGGCTTTTTGTTCATAATTTATGCACCTCCTTATAGAGGCAAAAATATTACACCTAATTCTTTTGTGGCGAAAGGGGAATTAAGAGGGTTTTTGAATTCTGATTGGGATATCTATGGTCTTAAAACCAAGAAAATATCTTTTGAGATAGATCAGGCAACTTTGTTTATGATATTGCCATTTGCATCTACATCTGGGATAAAGTTACCGGAAAGAATCTCTTCTGGAGGAATTTGTCTTAGAACCCTGCCTGTCAGCTTATCCTTTATCTCAATTACCAGCATGTTGTGATCTTTATCATATTTCCAATTGCTTTCAAGTTGAGGAGTGTCCTGTAGATGTTCTGACATGATCTCAGCAGCCATTTTTGCATCTTCTTCACTGGGGCTAAGCTCTGCCAAGATCTTTGGAGAAAGACTGCCTTCCCTTCCCTTTATATCTTGCCATATGTTTCCCTTTTGGGCCTTTTCAATTGGCTGTATAACAGGCTTTTCCCGGTTAGTATTCCGTTGAATCTGACTTGGTAATATAGAAATATTTTTAAAGTCAACTACCTTGGCGTCCATGTAATTGGCCCCTTTGTTGGCTCTTTTTAGCTGCCTTTTTGTTATTTAATTCGTCAAAATTGGGATAAAACTTTAATTTCGTAAGCTATGGCCTTGGCAAGTTTAGTCTCTTGCCATTAGCTTCATAAATGCTACTGGGTCCACCCTTTTTCCAAGAAGGCTTATTCCATAGTGAAGATGGGGGCCAGTTATTCGGCCAGTTGCTCCTGAAAGGGCTACTATTTGGCCCTTTTTTATCTCTTGCCCCTTTTTTACAAATGTCTTTTTAAGATGGGCAAAAAGGGTAAAGAGCCCTCCACCGTGGTCAATAACAATGGTCTTTCCACTAAGATAACAATCCCTTAAAAGGACCACCTTTCCAAAATTTGGACTATAGATGGGGGTATTTTCCCTTGCCCTTAAATCTATGCCTGAGTGAGGGCTTCGTGGCTCACCATTAAAATATCGTCTAAGTCCAAAGGGGCTTGTTATGGTAACCTTTTTTAATGGCCAGATAAAACCCCCTTTCCAGAAAATCTTTTTTGTAATCCTGTTACAAGCCTCCTTTACTGCCTTTTGATCATCTAAAACCCTTTTTAAAATATCTGGTGGAAATGAGGCCATTTTTTTGGGCACCTTGAGATATTCCTTTGGATAACTTTTCTTCTTAACCACTATCCTTTTTTTAAAGATATGCCTTTTACCCTTGTAGCTATAATGAATCTTTATGTCTCTTGTCCCTGGTTTTTCAAAAAGACCTGCTGACAAAAGTGCAAGAACACGCCTCCTTTCCCTTTTAAGGGGAATTGTCCTTTTCCCAAAATACACATCTTTTATCTTTATGTATTGGGGGCTTTTTATTTCCAAAAGCATTACTCCACCCTGATATAAAAAAGATGGCCTTTTATGGACCTCTAATTTATTTGCAAGGGAAAAACTAAAGGTGCCCAAAAAAGTGAAAAAAGCCAGTGCAAAAAGGGAAATTTTTTTAATCTTCATGTTCATTGATCTTTAAAACCTCGGCAATTGCAGAACCCTTTGAAAATTTTATCCTAATATTCCTGCCGGGTGCTATTTCTCTGGAATCCTTCACAATCCTATTTGTGTCTAAATCATATACAATACTAAAGCCCTTTTTCAGACTTGAAAGGGGATCAAGCCCCTTTAAAGCCCCCTTTAAGACAGAAAGCCTAGATATCCTTAAATTCAGATGGTCCATAACTGCTAAATGGAGCCTTTTTTTGGCATGATAAAGCAAATTTTCTGCCTCATTTATTCTTTTTAAAGGGTTTTTCCAAAGGAGTAAGTCATGTTTTTTTAAAAGCCCTGTGCGCCTTTTTAAAAGGAGATCTTTGACATTAGAAATCATACGTCTTGAAAGATCATCCAGTAAAAGCCTTTTTTCTATGAGTCTATTTCTTGGATCCTTAAGCCTTGAAAAGATCTCTTTATAGGCCCTTTCAAGACGAAGTAACCTGATACTTATGGCACCATTTAATCTTGATATGGCAGAGTTTAACCTTTCTAAATGTTCATCCCTTTTGGGACAAACCAGTTGTGCAGCGGCTGTCGGGGTGGCTGCCCTTTTATCAGCCACAAGGTCACATATTGTGTAGTCAATTTCATGTCCAATTGCCGAAATAACAGGCACTTTGCATTGTGAAATCCTCCTTGCCAGGGCCTCATCATTAAAGGCCCAAAGATCCTCAAGACTTCCCCCTCCCCTTGTAATTACAAGGACATCTGACTCTCCTGCAATCTCTTCCACAAGATCTATTGCCTTTATAAGCTCTTTGGGGGCATCTTCTCCCTGAACAATGGAAGGTGAAATCCTTATTCTTATACCAGAAAACTTTTCTTTTGCAGTCTTTATAAAATCCCTTATTGCCGCCCCTGTTGGAGAAGTTACAACAAATACCGTTCTAGGCCATTTTGGAATCTCTTTTTTCCTGTCTTCATCAAAGAGCCCTTCGGCCCTAAGCTTTTTCTTTAGCCTTTCAAACTCAAGTTTTAGCCTCCCAAGGCCCCAGGGCTCCACATTTTCCACAATGACCTGAAAACTTCCCCTTTGAAGGTAAATATTGGGCTTTCCAAAAAGTATCACATGGGTCCCTTCAAGGATGTGCTTTGAAAAGGCCCTTCTTTTTATGTTGAAGCAAACACTTTTTAAGGAAGAATCTTTATCCTTTAGGACAAAATACGCATGGCCTGTTGAAGAAATTGTAACATTTCCAATCTCTCCTTCTATCCAAAGATATCCATATTCCATGTCAATTATGTCATTGACATGGGAAAGGAACTCTGTAACTGTCCAGACCTTTTTTTCTATCTCAACTGGCTCTTCTTTTTCACATCTAAAGATGGAATCCAGAGCGCCTTTTGGAAAAAGATCATCAAAGGAATCAGAAAAGTCCATGTGTATTTCATGCCTATTGTCTATTTGGTAAATACTGCCTAATTTATATATTGACTTTTTCAGAGATAATACAATACCCCAAAGGAGGTTTTTATAATGGAAGCCAAGGAAAAGGAAAAACACAATGATAAAAAAATACCCCTTCCCGAAGTCACCTTTGCAACCTTTATTTTATCCCTCAACACCTCGGCTCTGGTGCATTTAGGTGAGCTTCCGGAACCAGGAAAGGAAGAACCAAAATGCGACCTTGAGCTTGCAAGGCATGCCATTGACACTATTGCCATGCTTAAAGAAAAGACTAAGGGTAACCTAACTGAAGATGAATCTGCCCTTATTGACAACATATTGTTTGACCTTAGATTAAAATTTGTAAAAAAAGCAAGTTAGATGCATTGGTTTAAGTCTCCGGCAAAGATTAATAGGTTTTTATATATAAAAGGCAAATTGCCGAATGGTTATCACGAAATATTTACCCTTTTTGAAAAGATAGAGCTTTTTGACGAAATAGGAATATTCATTACTTCCAATGACAAAGAAATAAAAATTGACTGTCCTACGTGGCTTTCTAAGGGCCCTGATAACTTGATTTATAAGGCTGTTTGTGCCTTTAAGGAAAAGACAGGTTTGAATTTTGGGGTAAGTATAGATTTAAAAAAAAATATACCGGCAGGTGGAGGTCTTGGTGGAGGAAGCTCAAATTGTGCCACCACGTTAAAGGCATTAAATGAGCTCTTTGACAACCCCCTTAGAAAAAGCGAACTCATTGAGATTGCAAGCAGGCTCGGGGCTGACTGTGCCTTTTTTGCCACTGATTTCATCCAAGCCATTGGGGAAGGAACTGGCACAGAGCTTAGTGAGTGCCAAGTAAGTCC
>WFZZ01000171.1 GCA_015489315.1 Deltaproteobacteria bacterium
CCTTGGATATCGTCTCTTCTCTTCTTGTATTATATTCAATTTTTTCACTGTTCACCCTTCAAAACTTGAAAAACTTTTTTCTTAAGCTCTGGAATCTTAAAGGGTTTGGTGAGCCTGGCTGAAAATCCATATTTTTTATAGTTACTTAAGACATCACCATCGGCATAGCCACTAGCTACTATCAATCTAGCCTTTGGATCTATTTCTCGTATCTTTTGTGCCACCTCTAAACCACCCATACCCCCTGGAACTGTTAAATCAAGCATTACAATATCGAAAGGAGCCTTATCTTTAAATGCCTTTTCATATATTTTTATTGCATCTTCACCATTATCTGTTTGAGTTACTTTAAACCCAGCTTCACCCAAAACTTCGCTAACTAATTCTCTAATTACTTCTTCGTCATCCATTATCAATACTGAGAGGAATTTCTCAACGGTTTTTAGGCCAAAAATTCGCTTGGTTGAAATTTCTTTTAAATCCTTTTCTAAGGCTGGCAAATAGATGGAAAAAGTTGTGCCTTCTCCAGGTTTAGATTCAACACAAATATGGCCCTTGTGTCTTCTTATGATGTTGTAGGATGTGGCAAGTCCGAGACCTGACCCTTCTTTTTTTGTGGTAAAATAAGGTTCAAATATCTTGTCTAACAAATTTTCTGGAATGCCTATGCCATTATCCTTTATATCAATTTTTACAAATCGGTTAGTAATACTTCCGCATCTGCAACAATTGATTTCCTTAACATTCTCCGCTATTACTTTTAAAAAGCCACCTGCAGGCATAGCATGTACTGCATTAATAACAAGGTTAGAAATTACCTGCCCTAACTGCCCTTTGTCAGCTTTTATCCCCCAAAGATCCTTGTCAAATTCAAAATAGGGTTTCACATTGCTCCCACTTAAATTAAAAAGGACAACTGATTTAACCAGTTCTTCGACATCTATTACCTCTAAATTGGGCTCACCCTCTTTGGTAAAGGTCAAAAGCTGCCTAGAAAGCTTTGATGCCTGCTCAAATACCGATATGGCATTTTCAAGATATCTAGATGCCGGATGGTCTGGCTCAAGTTTCATTCTCATAATTTCTAAGTTGCCTAAAAGGCCTGTTAGCATGTTATTGAAGTCATGAGCAATACCGCCAGCCAAAAGTTCAAGGGATTCTAATTTATTCAGTCTTATCTTTTCCTCCTGGACCTTTTTTTGTTCAGTAACATCTTTTAAAAGCGTAATTTTTATTATCTCATCTTTTGAATATTTAAATGGAGTGGAATACATCTCGAGAATCTTTCCATAGCGACATTTCTTTTCCTGGCGGAAGGCTTGGCCTTGTTTTATAACAGGTATCAATTTACAATCTGGACAGGGACTTTTCTGGTCGGCTAGGCTTTTATAGCAAATATCTTTTTTATTAATTCCAAACCAATCACGTGCAGTTTTATTGAAAAAGGCAATGTGATAATCCTCACTGATTCCGATGAGAGCAAGTCCAAGTTTATCAAGACTTTCTAGGATATTTTTTTGAATCTCTAACAAAACCATATTGGTATCCACCTTCTTTCATCCAACATCAAGAACTATCCCCACATCTCCATTTCCAAGGATGGCACATCCAGTTGCCCCAGAAATTGTTCCCAAGTGGCCTGAAAGGGGAACCACCCTTAACTGTTCCTGGCCTATGATTTCATCGACCTCATAGGCAACAAGCCCTGAATGGCTTTCAACCACCACCAAAAGCTCTTTATTGCCATTGTTGCCATTGAATTTGTGACCGAGGATAGGTCTCACAGAGACCAGTTCATCCTCCATCCTTAAAATCTTATATCCATCATCACAAGATGTAAAGGTGATATCATCCCTTGATGGCTCAAGAATCCTCTTTATGGAATTAACAGGCACTATATAATTAACTCCGCTTTTTTGCATAACCATACCGTGAACTATTGCATTGCAATTGGCAATTCTTATTGAAAAACCACGTTTTTCACCTTTAATTGAAATGGAGCGGTCTTTAATAAATTCCTCTGCCTTTTTAATTGCACTTTGTCTAACATCTTCATCCAGTTCCCTATTAATAAAAAGTTCTATAATGGTGCTATCTCCAGCATAACGTGAGCTTAATTCGATACCTGTCTTGTTTTCATTTGATTTAGATGATGCCTCAATCAACTGAGAACAAAGTACCTTAAAGGGCATCTTCAACTCTTTTAAAAGACCCCTTGATATCCTTGTATTATTGTCATGGAATTTTAAGGGCCACCTGGATGCCCTTTGCCCCGCTGATGTTTCTAATCTTAAGACCTGCCCATTCCAAAAATTCCATGGTGCTTACTGTTACAAGCTCACCAACATTTTTTTGAAGCTCTTCAAGGGCTGTGACAAGGTGTCTGTCTGCCTGGATAAGATTTCGCAACTGAAGTATCAACTCACCTACTAATTTCTTTTCGTGAACACTGATCTTTGAACCTGTTAAAAGGTTGTTTAAAAGCTCTTCAAAATCAATTTGTTCAAGGACATTTACAACATGATGAACTGTGGATGACACTGCTGACACATCCTCAACACATTTCCCCGTTTGCTCCAAAAGCTCTTCATCAAAGGAAGGACCTTGTTTCTTTGAAGTCTTAAAACCTTCTAGGACCTTGCCATCTTCCTTGCTAGTTTCCTCTTCAATTTCCTTCTCATCCCTTGGCTTACACCGCCTTACAGCAAAAAGAGATGTATCTTTAAAGATATCTTTAAGGACCTCATTTATTTCACTCTCTGTAAGTTTTGATGCCACCAGAAAATTATATTCGGTCCTATCTCCCTCATAGATGGTTTCATTGGTAATGAACTCTATCCTGTCTGAAAGCTCCATGAATGGGCCAGCTACCTCAGGATTTGAGTCAAGGTCAACCCGTATTTCATAGAAAAAGAGCCCTTTTTTGAAGGCATCAGCTATCTTGGCATTTGATTCGGGAGTGGCCACCTCATAAAACCCTGGTGATACGTCAAGGAGATTTAAAAATTCTTTTGAAATTCCTGTTACTTCATTTTCAGGAAGACCTTTTACAAACACCCTTATTTGCTCAAGTATGTCTCTGAAATTTTCATCTAAGGCCTTCCCATCATTTCTGATGGCATCAAAGACATCCTGCATCAAAAGGACTAATTCGCTTGTTATTTGAGGAATTTTTGGATCAGGCGCAATCTCCCCCTGAGCCATCCTGTTATAGATGTCTTCCAGGAGTAAAATGGCCTCTCCTGCCATGTCCATTTCGTAAAAGATGCAAAAATGATAGAGAAGCCGTAGGGACTCTGATGCCTCCTTGTAAAAGAGATCATCGATTTCAACATCCATTCCCTGACGGATAAGGGTCAAACTGTCTTCAATGGCATCGGAGCATTCCTTAAGCCTTCCATTCATTGCCTCTGCATCAGTTATGACCCTGTTAACAAAGATGGCGGATAAATCCTTTTCAGAAGGTCCTGCATGAATCCCTCTTTTTTCTCCAAGCTGCTTTAGGGCAAGAAGCTCTTCGATAAGCTCCTTTTCAAGTTCGACAATGGCAGTGCTCTTATTTTCATCCTTGCCCTCTCCAAGCTCCTTTATGGCACGCAAGGTTTCGGAAAGGTTTGACAGTTCAAGCTGGCTTGCTGCATATTCTATTATGTCAGCACTCTTTTTAACCTCATCCCACTTATCTTCCTGAAGGGCCTCACTCATGGCCTTTTGAAGCCTTGGATATTCCTCTTCAAGGAACACTAAAAAGGCCAAAAGATCTTCGTCATCTATTTCAATTTCTGTATGATTGGCAAAAAATTCGTCCTGAAGTCCAAGGTCATCTGATTCTTTTAAAACAAATTCCTCTTCTTCAATTTCTGAAATGTCCTCTCCTTTTTCTTCAACCAACTCATTAAAGGGCTCCGAAGGTTCAGGTGCTTTTTTTATTCTTTCAGCCTCCTCTTCAATTTTCCTGAAAAAGCTTAGTATTTCATCCCCCTCTTTATCACCCTTTTCAATCATCTCCTTAAAGTCCTTAAAAAGGCTAGATATTTCATTAAAGCCCAGGTCAGAGGCTGCAAATTCAAGTACACCTATTTTTTGTATGACCTCTTTGAAGTCTCCGTCATCAAGGGCCTCATCAAGGTGCTTTTTTAGACTTGGTAACTCCTCTTCTATAAAAAACAGGAACGCCTCCAGGTTTTCATTGGATGAATCTTGATTTTCTTTCAATGCATCCTCTGTATCTGAGATTAATTCTTCTTTTATCTCATGGTTGGGGTAATCTTCCTTCTGGGCTATTTCCTTTTCGGGCGTCTGACCATTAATTTTGCCTTCACCTAATTGGTTGTCATCTGTTTTTTCTAATTCATCTTGCAAGTTTTCTTCTCTGCCTTTGTTTCTCAAATCTTGGCAAAGCCCTTCGATTTCTGAGATTATTTCTTCATCTGGAATACTTGGATTTTTCATTTCATTTACTGCTTCATCGGCCATATCTTTTAATAGATCCACAGCCTTAAGAATGGCATCAATACCCTCTTGAGTTACAGGGACACCCTCGTCTCTAAAGATACCTGCAAGTTCTTCTGCCTTATGGGCAAGACGTCCCATGTCCTCAAAACCCATCATGTTTGAAACACCCTTTACGGTGTGTAGTGCCCTAAAAAGGGTATTAAGGAGTTCGGCATCTTCCTTGTTATCTTCAAGGGCCAGGAGACTTTCTTCTGCCTGTTCAAAGTTGTCCTTGCATTCACTACGAAACATTTCCAACATTTCAGGATCAATATTCATGTCTTTTTCCTGAGCCATGACTTCCCCCTAAATTACAATCTATACCCTTAAAAGACTTTTCATAATCTGGACGATATGGTGCCCTCTTTTTTGCTCAAGATCCAAAGAGACTGCGCCAGAAGGCTTTCCAAGAACGGCTGCAGCGCCAAGTTTTCTTGCCTCAAGTGCATTTCCTGAGCCTGCCTGCGCTACTGAAGAAAGAACCATAACCTTTGCCCTTGTCCTAAGCCTTGCATTTCGCAAAAAATCAAGGCCGTTCATAACAGGCATTTCCAAATCTAGTATGATGAGGTCAGGATTTGCCTTTGGCAAAAGGTCAAGGGCAACCTTTCCATTTGGGGCCTCTGCCACTACCTTGAATTCATCCACACTTTCAACTATCTTTTTTATGACTGTCCGCATAAGGCTTGAATCTTCAACAAGCATTATGCGTTTTAGTTTCCCATTTCCATTGCCATTACTGCCCATTGAACTGGCCTCCTAACGAAAACCAAAATTTTCGACTTCCAGCAAATAATTAATCCTCTGTTTTTCTTACTTCGCCGTCCAGCACATGGAAGGCCATGGGCCTTCCATGTGCAAGAAAAAACAACTAAACATTCACCTTATTTCAATTTAAAAATCCCCGTATCCCCTTTCATCCTCATCAAGAGGAAGGGCTGCCTTTGGATCAATTTGTGATGACTTTGACTTAAACGATTTGGCCTTGCCGTTTCCGCCATTTGACTTTTCTATCTTGTTAGTAAGACCTCCAGCCAAAAGGCTTGCAGCATCTCCGCTTCCTTTAAGCATGGCACTTAGTTGCTGTAAAAGCTCGGGCGTAATTCCAGGAGGAAGGACACCTGCTCCACCTTGTGCCTCTTGCCTTTGAGAAAGGGTAAACTTTTCAACATCTTCAATTACTGACTTTATCTGGGCCTGTAATTCTTCGGCAGCAGACGCAAGCTCCTGGCTTTGCTGTGCAGCTGACTGCACACCTGAACTTATCTCTCCAACTGCCTTGGTTATCTGTTCCATGCCAGTTGCCTGCTCCTGGGTGCTTGTGTCAATCTCAGCCACAAGGTCTTTGATTTTGACTGCGTTTTGCTGTATCTCATCAAGGATCTTTGCAGTTTCACTGGTAAGCTCAACCCCAACATTTACCTGTTTTATGGCGTTTTCTATCAAATCCGCCGTCTCCTTTGCGGCCTTTGCACTTCTACCTGCAAGGTTTCTTACCTCCTGGGCAACAACTGCAAAGCCCTTTCCATGCTGCCCTGCCCTTGCTGCCTCAACTGCAGCATTTAGGGCAAGAAGATTTGTTTGAAATGCAATTTCATCTATTACCTTGATTATCTTTGCAACATTTTGTGCTGCTTCTGAAATGCCATCCATGGCCTTAACCATCTTGTCCATCTGCTCCTTACCCTGTTGACTCGTCTTGGCTGCCTCATTGGCAAGGTTATTGGCAACCTGTGCATTTTCTGCATTAAGCTTTACCTGGCTATCTGTCTCTTCAACGCTGCTGGAAATCTCCTGAACGGCTGCTGCCTGCTGCTGGGCAACAGATGAAAGGCTTTGACTTGAAGATTCCACCTGGTTACTTGCTACTGCTGATTGATCCATTGCAGTTTTTATGTTGTGAAGTCTGTCATTTATCTGATCAAGAAAGGAATTCAATGCCTCCTTTGCCCTGTTAAAGTCTCCAAGAAAATCCCTTTCTATGCGGACGGACAAGTCACCCTGAGCCATCTTGGCCAATACGTCCCCCAGTTCCTTAACAGTTAAGTCTGCATTTTCAGAAAAGTTATTTATGGCATTTTTAATCTTGGCATGATCGCCCTTATATTCTCCAGTGACCCTGGCTGAAAGATTCCCTTCTTTTAATTCCTCCAAAACCTCAAGGGCCTCTTTGATAGGAAGAAGTATGGCATCAAGCATCTGGTTTATGCCTTTAATTATATCTGCGTAAGCACCCTTAAACCCTTTGACATTTCCACGTTCATCCAGTTTCCCTTCTCTGGAATATTCGGTAAGTTTGTTAAGTTCTTCCTGGAAATCCTGCAATACCAGGGCTATTGCATTGACATTTTGCTTCATCCTTTCATGGTCACCCTGATATTCTTCAGTGATGAGCTCATCAATCTTTCCTTCGGCTATCTGGGCCAACACCCTGTTACCCTCACCAATTGGAAGGAGTATGGCATCAAGCATCTGGTTTATCTGGATGGCAAGCTCCTTTATGCCAAAACGAAGTCCCTCTGGATTTACCCTTTCATCCAGCTTTCCTTCCACGGCCGCTTGTGCAACCCTTTTTACTTCATTAATCCCCTTTTTCTCATCCTGAATATCCACGACATATTCCACTGCCCCTATAACTTCGCCGTCAGAACCGTATAGCGGGGCGCCTGTGTATCTAATTGGGATATTTTTACCTGTTGGGTCAACAATTGTTTCAGCAGTGTGAAAGCATCTATCTTCCATTGCACGCCTTGTCCGACATTCAGGGCTATTACAATGAGGGGTCCTAAATAGCTCATAACACTTTCGGCCAATGCAATCTTCCTTTGAATAACCTACAGCCTTTGCGGCGGTTTCATTTATGACAGTGATGTTATAATCTTTGTCTATTGACATTATAGGTGTGGGAATTTGCTCAAAGGTATTTAGCAGTCTGTCAATCTCCTCCTGTTTTTTCTTCTCTTCTGTTATATCTAAGACATACTCAACCCCTCCGATGACATTACCGTCCTGATCATATAGTGGAGATCCTGTGTATCTAATTGGGATATTTCGACCTGAGGGATCACAAATGGTCTCACCAGTAATATGTCTTCTTTCCATCATTGCCCTGTGGGTGCAACAATCTTTTGTCTGGCAATGGGGTGTCTTAAAAAGCTCATAGCACTTTTTCCCAACACATTCTTCAGGACTAAGGCCCAATACACCTGCACCTGCAGGGTTCATATAGGTTATGGTCATATCTTTGTCGATGGCCATTACTGGCGTCGGGATATTTCCCAATATCATTCCATGATCAACCAATTCCTTTGATCTTGATGTCTTTTTCTGGGTCATTGTTTCCTCCTTTTTATCTAAAATTTCTTTATCCTTTTTTTCCTTTTCTTTTCCAAAATTTTCTAGGTTGAGGCTTTCATCTATCCATGAAAGGTCTTGCTCTTTTTCTTTTGCCTTTTTCTTGCTATTGCTAGCCACCCTACCACCCCCTTTTTATGCGGCCTTTTTTAGTTCATTATTGCCTGAGATATCCCTTTCTGGCAGGCAAATTTCTTTTGAAAATAGAAATTTACCCACATCCAATATGGTACAGACCATATTCTTCAGTTTTCCCAACCCTTTAATTACGCTCTTTTCATCATTTGTCTGTTTCCAGCCTGGAGGCGGAGATATGTTTTCAGGGGAGATCTCAAGAACATCACTTACCTCATCAACGACAATACCTGTTGGAATACCATCCACCTCCAATACAATAATACAGGTCCTTTCCGTATAATCTTGGGCAGGAAGACCAAATCTGATTCGCACATCCATTATTGGTATCACCTTTCCCCTTAAGTTTATTACGCCCTTTATGAATTCAGGGACATCAGGAACCTTTTTAAAGTCCTGGATACCAACAATTTCAGTTACATATTCAATCCCTACTGCATAGTCTTCCCCTGCTACCTTAAATGTGAGAAACATGTTCTCAATACTTTCTTCTCCAAGGCCATTTTTAGTTAGTTCTGTATCCTTTTCTGACATATTCCTTACCTCCGTATTTTTTCTTCTTTATAAAGTGAAAAGGTTTCTTGATCTAAATCTAGAATATGTTCCCTTAACCATTTGATTAAAAAGTTAAGTAACTTTTGATCTATATCTGCTTCTTCTCTAAAGAAGCTTGCTGTTAATTGCATTATGGATTCTATAAACTTAATATGTTCCTTTTTATGGTGTTCTTCTATTGAAAGTCCTTTAAATAATTCTTCTTCGGTTGAAAAATGATACTGTGTATAATCTATTAGTTCAGTCAAAATGACTTTTATGAACTCAGAATCTACTTTTGTTTTACTAGCCTTTATTAGGCTATTTATAAT
>WFZZ01000172.1 GCA_015489315.1 Deltaproteobacteria bacterium
AACCCGGTAAGGCGGGAAATTCTCGAACAAGGCCTTCAAGAAAAAAAGGATGACAATTTCAATATTTTAATAATTGGCGGAAGCCAAGGGGCCAAAAGCCTTAATAGACTGGTTAGTTCGAGTCTTGAGATATTAAAAAAATCGGGGAGGCAGTTTCAGGCAATTCATCAATGCGGTTCTCAAGATAAAGAATACCTAGAAAGTTTTTACAAAAAATCTAATTGTCCGGTAGATGTCAGAGAATTTATTGACAAAATAGGGATTGCATATTCATGGGCTGATCTGATAATTTGCAGGGCAGGGGCAAGCACAATCGCTGAGATAACTGCCCTTGGTAAACCAGCAATTTATATCCCATATCCATATTCAGCAGATGGTCATCAGGAGCTAAATGCCAAGGCCATCTGCGAGGAAGGGGCAGGCATTTATTTTATTGAAAGCGAGGTGGGGGCAATCACTCTTGCCTCAGAAATAGAAAGACTTATGACCGATGAAAAAAGGTTAAATGAAATGGCCTTTAAGGCAAAATCACTAGGAAGGCCAGAGGCAGCAAGGGCCATTTCAGAGTCCCTCCTCAAACTTGCGGCAACATGAGAATATGAACTGAAAGGGGTTTTGGGGGAATGTATAAAAAACAGCACATCCACTTTGTAGGTATTGGTGGAATTGGCATGAGTGGACTTGCCCAGGTCCTTTTGACTCTAGGTTATCGAGTATCTGGCTCTGATTTAAGAGACTCTATGATAACTAAAAGGCTTTCCCAAAAAGGTGCATCCATATTCATAGGTCACAAACCTGAAAATATAATCGGGGCAGATGTGGTTGTCCTTTCATCGGCAATAAAAGAGGATAATCCCGAGGTCCTAGCCGCAAAGGCTGCAGGTATCCCGATTATCCCTAGGGCAGAGATGTTAGGAGAGCTTATGCGATTTAAAAAATTTGGGATAGCTGTGGCAGGGGCCCATGGTAAAACTAGCACCACATCTATGATAGCCTCTGTATTCCAGGCTGCCCATCTGGACCCAACCGTGATAATTGGAGGCCAAGTTAAGGGCATTGGGACCAATGCCTATTGGGGGAAGGGAGACTTTTTAGTGGCAGAGGCAGACGAAAGCGATGGAAGTTTTTTAAGACTTACCCCAAGCATCGTGGTTATTACAAATATAGATAAGGAACATCTTGATTACTACCACGATCTTAATTCAATAAAGGAAAGCTTCTTGAGATTTTCTGAAAAGATCCCCTTTTATGGATTGGTGATTGCCTGTGGTGACGACCAATATGTCATTGAAGTTGTTAAAAAGAATAAAAAAAGACATATACTTTATGGGATTGATCCAGGAAACGACTTAGTTGCCTCTGACATTACCCAAAATACTTCTATTGGTACCACATTTTCATGTTCTTATTTGGGGCAAAAACTTGGAACTGTGGAGTTAACTGTTCCTGGCATTCATCATGTTAGAAATGCCCTTGCCGCCATTTCAGTAGGCCTTGAACTTGAACTTCCATTTGCCACCATAAAAAAAGGACTTGAATCCTACAGAGGGGTCGGGAGAAGATTTGAAATATTGGGTACAATAAACGACATAACCATTGTTGATGATTACGCCCACCATCCAACTGAAATAAGGGCAACGCTAAAGGCTGCCCGTGAAATATGGCCCGAAAAAAGGCTTATTTGTCTTTTTGAACCACATAGATTTACAAGGACAAAGGCCCTAATGAATGAATTTGCAACCTGTTTTAAAGAAGCAGATGAAGTATGGATTACAGAGATTTATCCAGCAAGTGAACAACCTATTGTGGGTGTATCTGGCAAAAGACTTGCGAAAATCATAAATGAGGCAACAGGCCAAAAGGTACATTTTTTAGAAAGGGTTTTTGACTTACCAGATGCAGTTTGCCCTACCCTTTTTCCAGGTGATATAGTCTTTACCCTTGGTGCTGGGGCCATAGGTCGTATAGGACCAAGACTTATTGAAAGACTTAAAGGAGATGAAATTGCAGCAGCTGGCTAAAGACCTATCAAAAATTGATGGTCTTTTAATAAAAAGAGAGGTTGATCTTTCGCCTCTTACAACCATGAAAACAGGTGGTGTGGCAAATATATTTTTACTTCCTTGTTCTATTTCCTCCCTTGAAAAGACATTAAGTTTTTTAAGAAAAAATGGCATCTCCTTTAAAATTTTTGGAAATGGAAGCAACCTGATTGTTGCAGAAGACCCAAAGGTCGTACTTTCTCTTTCCCTTTTAAAAAATTTAACGATAAAGGGGCAGTCATTGATTGCCCAATCAGGGTGTTTAATATGGGAGACGATAAAATTTTGTATTGAAAATGGTCTTGGCGGACTTGAGCCCCTTTTTGGTATTCCAGGTTCCATTGGTGGCGCAGTCTTTATGAATGCTGGGGCAGGAGGCATCTCCATAGGTAACTTTTTAAGCCATATTCTTTTAACCAGCGAACATGGCAGTTATTGGAAAGAAGTGGATGATCTTACTTTTTCCTATAGAAAAACCAATATTCCAAAAAACTGTTTGATCTCTGCTGTCAAGTTTAGAATTGACAAAACTCAAATTAGACAAAAGACAAAAAAAATATATAGTCTTTTGAAAACAAGGCCTGAACAATCAAGAAAAATAATACAATTTGCAATGAAACATAGGGCCAAAAGTCAACCTATCGGTTTTCCAAGTTCAGGTTGTATCTTCAAAAACCCTAAAGGTACAACTGCGTGGCAACTTATTACACTTTGTGGACTCAAGGGTTATGCAATAAATGATGCTCAGATATCAAAAAAACATGCAAACTTTATTATAAATAGAGGGAAGGCAAAGGCATCAGACATTCTTAAGCTAATAGAGCTTACAAAAGAAAGGGTGTTTAAGGAAACAAATACCTTATTAAGAGAAGAGGTGGTCATCTGGAATGATGGCAACAAGATTTAGCAAAAAGAAAACAAGAGGTTTCAAAAGGCCAGGGAATAAAAAAGAACCTTCTCCAGTTCTAACTAGGTTGGCGCTGATTTCTTTGACATTGATATTAATAACCGGTGGAATAGCTGGAACTGTATATGGCATAAAAAAATGGATGAAATGTTGCCCCTATTTTTTTGTATCAAATATTGAAGTTACAGGTAATAAAAAGGTAGATGAGAAAAAAATAATTAGGCTTAGTTCAATTAAAAATGGACAAAATATCTTTAGCATCGACTTAAAAAAGGCAAGACAGTCCATATTGAAAGATCCATGGATAAGAGACGTGAGCATTGAAAGAAGGCTTCCAGATTTAATAGCTATCCATATTATTGAATATGAGCCCTTTGCCCTAACAAGAATTGGTAAAAATATCTTTCTAGTGGATAAATATGGTACTCCATTTAAACCCTTGGAACCAAAAGACGCCTTTTCTGGCCCAATAATAACAGGAATTGAATTGGAAAAGGATATTTCCATAGAAAGCCTCAAGGATACAAAAAATATTTCCCAATTAATTGACCATAAAAAAATGAAGGACGCCCTTTTAATTATCGGCATGTCAAAACGTGGTGTAAGGGCCCTTGGATATAACAATATCAGTCAAATCGACTTTCCCAATACGCAAAAGGTAGTCATTTACACTGCTGATAGAGCGGTACCATTTATGTTGGATCGGTCCAAGATTAAAAAGCAATTTTATAGAGCTGAAAAGATTCTGGTGCAATTGTATAATTCGGGACAATATGCAAAGGTCATTAGTGTGAATGTAGGTTATGGAAGGGATATGGCCCTTGCAAAGGTAAAAAGCAGGGTGAGATAAGACATGGCTGTTCCCCCCTATGACATAGTAGTTGGCCTCGATATTGGCACAACCAAGATATGTGCTGTTGTAGGCGAGATGGGCGAAGACTCCATTGAGATAATTGGAGTAGGAACCCATCCGTCTATTGGGCTTAGAAAGGGGGTTGTTGTCAATATAGACAGCACAGTCAATTCCATTAGAAAGGCAGTTGAAGAAGCAGAGCTCATGGCAGGCTGTGAAATCTCATCGGTCTTTATTGGAATTGCTGGAAGTCATGTTAAAGGCTTTAACAGTCATGGCGTAATTGCAGTAAAGGGCGAGGAAATTACAGAAGAAGATGTCGCAAGGGTAATTGATGCAGCACAGGCAGTTGCAATTCCCATGGACAGGGAGATAATCCATGTCCTTCCCCAGGAGTACATAGTTGATGACCAAGATGGAATCCTTGACCCTGTAGGCATGATGGGGGTCCGCCTTGAGGCCAAAGTTCACATTGTTACAGGCGCAGTAACAGCAGCTCAGAACCTTATAAAGTGTGCAAATAGAGCTGGGCTAGAGGTGGAAGATATAGTCCTTCAACCTCTGGCATCTGCTCAGGCAGTAGTAACTGATGAAGAAAGGGAGATAGGGGTCGCCTTGATTGATTTCGGTGGTGGAACTACTGATCTAGCCATCTTGAGCGAGGGTGCAATTAAACATACAGCGGTCTTGGGACTTGGTGGAAATAATCTAACCTATGATATCTCAGTAGGTTTAAGAACCCCAATGAACGATGCGGAAAAGATAAAAATTCGTTATGGAACTTGTCTTGTCTCCATGTGCAAAAGGGATGAGATGATTGAAGTTCCAAGTGTTGGCGACAGGAGGCCAAGACAACTGTCCCGTCATATTCTTGCAGAAATTATCGAGCCAAGGGTAGAGGAAATATTTTCACTATTGGATCAGGAGATTCAACGTACAAAACTTAAAGAACTCCTTGCCTCTGGGATAGTGATAACTGGAGGTTCTGCCCTTTTGCCTGGAATTTGTGAAATGGCAGATCAGATATTTCAACTCCCTAGTCGAGTTGGTTATCCTAAAGGTATTAGCGGGCTTGTAGATGTAGTGAATAGCCCACAATATGCTACAGCCATTGGCCTTGTTCTGTACGGATTTGAAGACAGACCGCAGAATCCAGACAAATTCAAGGATAAAGGCGATACTCTTATAAAGAAAGTTAAAGGCAAGATGAAAAAATGGTTTGGCCTATAAAAAAGAGGAGGGGAAAATGCCCTTGGAATTTGTAGAAAATGAACTTCAGGCAAAGATTAAGGTTATAGGAGTAGGTGGTGGTGGAGGTAATGCCATCAATAATATGATCAACCTCGAACTTCAAGGGGTTGAATTTATTGCTGCAAATACGGATGCCCAAGCCCTTGAGATGTCAAAGGCCGATGTGAAGATCCAGCTTGGAGCAAACCTAACAAAGGGGCTTGGAGCAGGCGCAAAACCAGAAATAGGAAGAGAGGCGGCAGAGGAAAGTGCAGACGAGATAAAAAGGGCCCTGGAAGGGGCCGATATGGTCTTTGTCACAGCAGGGATGGGTGGAGGAACAGGAACTGGAGGAGCACCTGTTATCGCCGAAATAAGCAAAGAGGTGGGGGCCCTTACGGTAGCAGTAGTCACAAGGCCCTTTAGTTTTGAAGGAAAAAGAAGGGCCAAGCAGGCCGATGACGGAATAGCACGCCTTAAGGAAGTGGTGGACACCATTATCACCATTCCAAACGATAGATTGAAAAACCTAGCTGCCCCCAACACGCCCATTCTTGAAATGTTCAGAAAGGCAGACGAGGTGCTGTATTATGCTGTGAGAGGTATATCTGATCTCATTGTTGTACAAGGTTATATAAATGTTGACTTTGCAGATGTTCGAACTGTTATGGCGGAAATGGGTATGGCACTTATGGGAACTGGAGTTGCAAGGGGTGAAAGACGAGCTCTTGAGGCAGTCCAGATGGCTATTGCCAACCCCCTATTGGAAGATGTGTCTATAAGTGGAGCAAGGGGCATTCTAATGAATATTACGGCAAGCTCTAACTCTTTGAGTATGGAAGAGGTTGACCAGGCTTCTAGCCTTATTCATGAAGAGGCCCACGAGGATGCCAATATCATCTGGGGAACCGTCTTTGATGACAACATGGGTGAGGATATCAGGGTAACTGTAATCGCAACTGGAATTGGTAGGGAAAATAAGGTCCAGATTGAAGACCCGACCATAGCAAGCATTGAGCAGGCCAGGAAAAAGAAACTTATTCGTGAAGAAGATGATGAGGAGCTTCCTATTCAAAGAGTTAAGAAAGGAAAAATTGGATTAAATTCCTCTTTAAATCAGGGAGAATTCACAGGGCTTGACGCCCTTGATCCAGATCTTCTGGACATGCCAACATTTATGAGGAAAAAGGCCGATTAAAAAATGGCGGTCCCAAGGGGACTCGAACCCCTGTTTCCGGCGTGAGAGGCCGGCGTCCTAGACCGCTAGACGATGGGACCGCTTGAAAAATAAAGTGTTCAAGAAGATAAAGAAAGCATCTATTTCTGTCAAGAGCTAATTCTTTTTCAAAAAACAATAACAATATTTATTCATTTCTATTAAGCCCATTAATTTCACTCAGTCGCAGACAAACTCCATTAAAGG
>WFZZ01000173.1 GCA_015489315.1 Deltaproteobacteria bacterium
ATCCTTAAAAAATACCGTAAAAATCTAGCTTGAGGTATCACATTGGTTGCACAAACTTGACCGACGGGTCACGAAAGAGAGGAACCCGATGGCTAAAAGAAGATTTGTAAAAGTAAAAAGATTTGTTGGTGTTTATTTTGAGGAATCCAAAACCCGACCAAGGGTGAATGGAAAGCCTGACAGGCATTATTTTTATACCTTCAAACGAAACGGAAAGTTTATAAGGCGATTTGTTGGTTGGGCAAGTGAAGGCATTACAGCAGAAATAACGGCCCATTTGCGTGGAAGAGAACTTAGGAAGATCAGAAACGGTGAAGATGCCAAAACTGCAAAGGAAATCAAGGCAGAAAAATTAAAGACCAACAGAACCCTTAACGAACTAAAAGAAACATATTTTTCCAGCAAGGGCCTGAGCTTAAAGGGAAGGAAAACAGACCTTAACAGGTGGGAGAAACATATTCAACCCATTCTTGGAAATAAAAGGGTTTCTGAGCTTTCAGAGCTTGACATTGAAAGAATAAAACGATCCATGAAAGGCAAAAAGCCTGCAACTATTGCTAATGCTCTTGAACTTTTAAGGCGAATCATCAACTTTGGAGTAAAACGCAACCTTTGTCCTCCTCTTGGTTTCACAATTGAACTTCCAAAGAAAGATAATGAAGTTACCGAATATCTTTCCGAAGAAGAATCCAAACGGTTAATAGAAATTCTTGATTCTTGGCCCAGCCAGGATGTAGCCAGAATGGTCAAGTTGGCCATGCTTACTGGTATGAGGAGGGGAGAGATATTTAAATTAAAGATTAAAGACATTGACTTTATCCAGGGCCTCATCACCCTTGTGAATCCAAAAGGTGGCAAAACACAGCATATTCCTATAAGCAAGCCAGTTAAGGAGCTACTACAACAACAGATAGCATGGGTAAAAGAAAAATACCCAGAAAGCCCTTTTGTATTTCCAGGAAGAAATGGGGGGCAAAGGGTGGATTGTTCAGCAGTAGAACGGATTAAAAAGGCTGCTGGACTTCCAAAGTCCTTTAGACCATTTCATGGGTTACGCCATCATTTTGCAGTCACCCTTGCCTCATCTGGCCATTTCACCCTGGACATGATAGGAGAGCTTCTGACCCACAAAGACACAAAGGTAACCAGGCGTTATGCAAAGTTTCTACCGGAAGCTAAAAGGAAGGCGGCTGAAGAGGCAGCAAAGCTCATTTCTGAAAATATGGACCACAGTTTCACAAGTAAGGTAGTCAACTTCAAGCTCAAAAAGGCTTCCCGTTAATCATAACCGGAACTTAACGTAATGATTTAGCATGTTGATTGCCGGATATAAATTGTCCAATCATGCAAAGGAAAGGCTTTATTTGAGGGTTGAGATAAAAACAAAATGGATAGCCCAGGCCTTAGAATCACCGTTGATGGTTAAAACTGTCTCAGAATATGAAGTCCATTATTACAAGGACATCTCACAATATGGGGGACGGGTCTTAAAGGTTGTGGTCAATCCTGTGACAAAGGTGATAGTAACCGTTTTCTTTGATAGGAGGTTAAAAAGATATGAAAATAGATTATGACAAGGAAGTAGATGCCCTATACTTCCAGTTTTTGAATGAAAAGGCCTCAGAAACAGAAGAGGTAGAGCCTGGTATCATTGTTGACTTTACAAAGGATGGACGTGTCTTAGGGATAGAAATCCTTAATGCCTCAAAGAGGCTTTTGGTGATGGAAACGATCAAAGACCTAATAAACAAAATGGAATTGCAATCGGTAGCATAGAACCGTAAAAAATATGGAAAGAACTCCCAGGGCTCATATACCCTACTGGGTCCTTGTTGTATGTATCCGGGATGCGAGCCGCCGGCCCGCACGGCCTGGGTCCATTTCCCACTCATTTCCACTGTGGAAATTTCAGAAAGTGTAATGATTTTAGGTAATTATAAAGAAAAATATGCTAATAATTTAAATTCTAATAAAATAGATTCAAAAATAGAGTCGTTTTGGTGTCGCAAACCATTAATAATAGAAATGTTAAAATGCTAATCATTTAAAATTGAACTTAACAGGGCCTAGGTGGACGCACCGAAAGGCGGAAACCCTGACCGCTCCGGCCCTGTTACTGTTTTTCAGGGGGCATTACAGGGGATGCCATGTCAAAACATAAGGTCAATGTTTTTGGGGCTGTCCTTCTGGTTTCAGAGAATCCAGAGAAATTTCTAGGTTATTGGGTTGTTGTCCCGGAAGTTCATTGTTTTGGAAATACTAAAGAAGAGGTCAAAGAAAGGCTTAAAGAGAAGGCTAAGGCCCACTTAGAAACCAACCCTATAATCAAAGTACCCTATAATGCACTGGTTATTGGAGATGATTTTCCTTGTCCATACTATGGAGAACAAATAGAAGTTTTTTCCTTCACCCTTAATGACCCGCATTCTACCGATGACTTCCCTACCCCGTTTTTACTGGAAAGGAAAAGGCTTTTAGAAAAGAAAGACCCCAACAAAAAAGACATAGATTCCGGTCTAGGCCTAGGTGAGTGTGTTTTCCTTAAAAGAATACTAAAAATTGCTAATAAAACAGAATCAGTCCATGGAAGAAAAATAAGTCAAGGAAAGTGGTGGCTATCTGTCTGTCGGAGGGGCTATGAAAGGCGAGATATGAGACATCGGGCATCCTTGGTTAATCAAAAAACCATAGAATATTATTTTTACGATCAGTTATTTACGGGCTACTTAGAGGCCTTTCTTTTTTATCATCGCTTTTCGAATAAAGACAGCCTTGAACAAAGAAAAAGAGAATTACACGAAGAAATCAAGCGATTGGAAGCGATTATGAAAGAGCTTAAGGCCCTGGGCTTCCAAGAAACCCTACCATCTTTAAACAGGGGCATAGCAAAGCGACTAGAAGAGCTTTCCTATCTCAAAAATCCCCATGCCAAAAAGAATCAAGATGCGATCTTAATTAATTTTTTTATTCATTGGTTCAAGAAAAATTTTGGTAATCCATATAAAGATAAAACTGATTATAGCCCTGGTGGTAATGGTGGACATAAAACATCCTTTATAGGTGCAAAAACAATAGCCAAGATCGTTAATATTCTTTTCGTTTTAAAGCATGAATATTCAGCAGAATATGTTGCCCATCTCCAGCCCAATAAAACCCTTCAAGAAGCCTTTAAACGCTACAGGGAAGCGTGGGAAATGAGTGTTGATAGCCTTAAAC
>WFZZ01000174.1 GCA_015489315.1 Deltaproteobacteria bacterium
ATCCTTTGGCGTTACAGATGTTAAGCCAGGTGAAGAGTTGGAGGAAGTCTTAAAAAGAGTTGATCAGGCACTTTACTCGGCCAAAAATAGCGGTAGAGATAAAACTGTAGCCCTTTAACAAAAATTTTCCTTTCAAGTTACCTTAAAATCAGTAAAAAGCTCCTTCTATTCAACCTCTTGCATAAAAGAGTTGCATATTTTTAAATGTAGTTTTTTAACATAACCAAAGACCTATTTGGAATTTTTTAAATTTTATTAAAATTGGCCTCCTGAAACATTTTAGTTATACATTTTTACAAAAAAATGTAAAATAGATTCCAAAATGACTGACTTTTTCTGAAAAGTTTCATATGGGGCCAAGGAGTATCTCATGGCAAATATAAGTGCGAATGAATTAAAAAGAGAAATTGAAAGGGTCCTTCCACAAAAGCTTGGAAGCATATTTGAAAATTACTCCTGTAATCTGGAAAAGCTATTAACCCCCTTAAAATGGAAACCAATTGTCCTTTTAATAGGCAATTATTCTTCAGGGAAATCCACCTTCATAAATGAATTCCTAGGGCGTGAAATCCAAAGGACAGGGCAAGCTCCTACAGATGACAGTTTCACTATTATTACTGCCCCTGAGCCAGGGGAGACAGAAGGAGATATTACAGGAAATTCCATTGTTAGTGATGACCGCCTTCCCTTTGGGGTTTTAAGGCGTTTTGGAGAAAAACTCCTCGCACATCTCTTAATGAAAAAGGTGGATATTGAGCACCTGACAGAAATTGCAATAATTGATACCCCTGGAATGTTGGACTCTGTTACCGAAAAGGACAGAGGCTATGATTACCTGGGTGTTATTGGTGAGTTTGCCAAAATTTCTGACCTTATAGTCCTAATGTTTGACCCACATAAGGCAGGAACCATCAAAGAGACATACCAGGTACTTAGGATGACTCTTCCAGCCACCACAGGAGAGGACAGGGTTGCCTTTGTGATGAACAGGGTGGATGAATGTGAAAGCCTTGAAGACCTCGTAAGGGCCTATGGGACCCTTTGCTGGAACCTTTCCCAAATGACCGGTAGGAAGGATATTCCCAGAATCTTTCTTACCTATGCAAAAACACCGGATAGAAAGATACCCCCGGGCTTTGAAGTTTGGGAAAAAGAACGGGAAGAACTTAAAAAAACCTTTTTAGAGGCCCCGAGGATGCGTCTATTCCACATGCTTCAAGAAGTAGATAAGGCAGTAAGAGAACTTTCTCTCACCATCAAGGCAATGGATGGATTTAAATCGGTATTTATAAATAGACTTAAGGGCTTTGGAAAGGCCATTGGGATATCGGGCCTTTTGGGCTTTTTGTTGGGAGACTTAGTAATGAATCTTGCCATTGACTATCCCCATGATCCCTTTCTAACATCCCTTGTTACAGGCAATTTTTCTTCAGACAAGCTCCTTTGGCCAGTTATCTGGCTTCTTTTGGTCCTTGGTGTTGGTTCACTTTATTTTCAAAAGGTTGGTTTCCCAAAACTAATTGATAGCTACAGCAGGGACCCCGATAGCCTTGTCAAACTTGAATCTGCCTATGAGAAGGACCTATGGGACAGGATAAGGTCAAAGGTCTCTGACCTAATAAGGAAAAAGGCCAGACACCAAATATGGATAAGACACAAGAAAAACCTTGAAAAGACAGAGGGCTTTTTAAAGGTTGACCTACAACAATTTTATGAAAAGGTAAGTCGTTTTTAATAGGCTTTTTAGGAATCTGGAGGAGACTATGTCAGGACATTCTAAGTGGAGCACCATCAAGCATAAAAAGGCAGCTCAAGATGCAAAGAGAGGAAAAATATTTACCAAACTCATAAAGGAGATAACAGTTGCCGCAAGACTGGGGGGTGGAGATCCTGCGGCCAATCCAAGGCTTAGAGCGGCCATCGAAGCTGCCAAAGCCCAAAATATGCCAAAAAGTAACATTGAAAGGGCAATAAAACGAGGAACAGGTGAGCTTGAGGGCGTGGCCTATGAAGAGATCACCTATGAAGGCTACGGACCTGGAGGTGTTGCTGTTCTTGTTGAAGCCATCACTGATAATAGGCAAAGAACCGTATCTGAGGTCAGGTATATATTTTCAAAAAGGGGCGGAAACCTTGGAGAGCCAGGAAGTGTTTCTTGGATATTTGAGAAAAAGGGCCTTATAATAGTTGAAAAAGACAAGGTTGACGAAGAAACCCTAATGGATGCCTGCCTGGAAGCAGGTGCAGATGACATTGAAGACTCAGGAAGCGAGTGGGAAATAGTAACTTCACCTGAAGAGTTGCCAAAGGTTAAAAAGGCACTGGAAGAAAATGGTATAGAAATACTTTCCGCTAAGGTGACCATGGTTCCATCAAATGTGGTCAAGATTGATGATGAAAAAAAGGCCCAACAGCTAATTGCCCTTATGAATGCCCTTGAAGAAAATGATGATGTCCAAAATGTCTATGCCAATTTTGATATCCCTGATGAAATACTTCAAAAGGTGGCCTAGATGGGGAAAGGGGAATTGATCCTGGGGGTTGATCCAGGTTCACTTACAACCGGCTATGGCCTGATAACTTCTACCCAAGATGATATCCAGGTTGTAGGTGCTGGAGTCATTAGGACAAACCCCAGGGATCCTTTTCCTTTAAGGTTAAAGACCCTTTATGACGAACTTTACAATATAATAGCAGAATATTCTCCGACTGCCTTTGCGATAGAAGATGTCTTCATTGCCAAAAATGTGCGTTCTGCATTAAAACTTGGCCATGCAAGGGCAGCGCTTATCATGGCAGCAGTTAATTCAGGACTTGAGATTCATGAATACTCTGCCCTTCAGGTAAAAAGGGCAGTTGTTGGTTACGGAAAGGCGGAAAAATCTCAGGTCCAAAGTATGGTCTCTGTAATCTTAGAAATAGACGCCCCTATTCCCAAAGATGCCTCAGATGCACTGGCTGTTGCCTTGTGCCATCTTCAGATAGCAGGCTTTAACGAGCTTTTGAGTGTTCAACTATAAAGGATCATAACGAGGTGATTGGCTACCTTAATGGAACCATATTGTGGTTTGAAGAACAAAGTATTGTCATAAAAGTTGGTGGCATTGGCTACAGGGTTCAAATACCTGCTTCAACCATGAAGAGGTTGCCTCCACCTGGTAATGAAATTGAGGTCTTTACACATCTTATCTCAAAGGATGACGAAATCAGTCTCTTTGGATTCCTGGAAAGAGAAAGCCTTCTCATCTTTAAGGTCCTGCTGGAAGTTTCAGGCGTTGGGCCAAGACTTGCACTAAATATACTTTCTGTCATTCCGCCCATGGACCTTTTGGAGGACATATCTAAGGGAGAATCACTAAGGCTTCAATCTGTTCATGGCGTAGGCAAAAAGACTGCTGCAAGAATTTGTGTTGATCTAAAAGAAAAGGCAAAAAGGCTTTTAATGGAAAAAAAAGGCAAGATGGAAACCGAATCCTCAAAAAAAGAGGTTTCTATGGATGAAAATATCCTTGAAGATGCCCTTTCTGCCCTTTTAAACCTTGGCTATAAACCCCAGGAAGCTAGGAATGCCATTTCAAAGATAGCTTTAAAAAAGGGCAATATTAGTTTAGATAAGATGATAAAAGAGGCCCTAAAGGTCCTTTCAAAGGTAAAATAAATGGCTTCGACTGCAACAGGAAGACATGAATTTTTAGGAGATAAAACAATCAGGGAGGAATTTACTCCCAAAACAAGGCCTGATGACATTTCCTTTGAAAAGGGCCTAAGGCCCCAAAGATTAAAGGACTATATTGGCCAAAATGAACTCAAGGCAGGACTTTCCCTTTTCATAGAGGCAGCCAAAAAACGAAAAGAGCCCCTTGACCACTGCCTTTTACACGGACATCCGGGCCTTGGAAAAACAACCCTTGCCCACATAATTGCAAAGGAGCTTGGCGTAGGGATAAAATGCACATCAGGCCCTGTAATTGAAAGGCCAGGGGATCTTGCTGCCATATTGACAAACCTTCAACATGGAGAATGCCTTTTTATAGATGAAATTCACCGCTTAAGCCCCACTGTCGAGGAAATTCTCTATCCTGCCATGGAGGACTTTCAACTCGATCTCATAATTGGCCAAGGTCCCAGCGCAAGAACCATAAAGATAGATCTCCCTCATTTTACAATGATCGGGGCCACCACAAGGGCCGGGCTGCTTTCGCCTCCACTCAGAGACAGATTCGGCGTGATATTGAGGGTGGATTTTTATTCTGAAATGGAGCTTAAAGAAATAGTAATAAGGGCATCAAGGGTCCTTGGTATTAAAATTGATGAAGACGGCGCCTTTGAGATTGCAAAACGTTCAAGGGGCACGCCCAGGATCGCCAACAGGCTTCTAAAAAGGGTCAGGGATTTTGCAGAGATCAGGGCAGACGGGATAATTACAAAGGATGTGGCCCATGAGGCCCTAATCCTTCTTGAAGTTGACAAAAACGGCCTTGATAGGATGGATCGCCAAATACTTCTTACAATAATAGAGCGTTTTAATGGAGGGCCTGTAGGAATCGACACCATTGCCGTTTCCATTGGTGAAGAAAGCCACACTATCGAAGAGGTCTATGAACCCTTCCTTGTTCAAGCAGGTTATCTTCAAAGGACACCAAGGGGTAGAATAGCTACAGAAAAGGCCTATAGACATCTGGGAATTGCCATAAGGGGATAGAGGAGTTTCAAGTATGGAACAGTTAACACCTGAAAAATTGAGATTCAGAATCGATCCTGAAAGCCTTGATTTTGAATATATCAGTGAGATAGAGCCGGGCGCTTCCAGTGTCTTTGCACAGGAACGTGCAGAACGTGCCCTTGATGTGGGCCTTGATATCAAGGCCCAGGGGTTTAACTGCTTTGTCGCAGGGCTTCAAGAGGCAGGTGCCCTGGAACTTGCTATTTCCAAACTCAAAAAGCTTGTTGCCTCGGACAGACATAAACCAAAAGACCTTTGTTATGTATATAACTTTAAAGACCCTGATATACCTATTGCAATACAGCTTGAACAGGGCCTTGGAAAAGAACTTAAAAGGTACATGATGGAGCTTGTAGATAATCTGAAACTCCACATGCCCAAAAGCTTTGAGGGTGAAACCTATCTTG
>WFZZ01000175.1 GCA_015489315.1 Deltaproteobacteria bacterium
ATATCAACAAATCTTTTAGCGTATTTTCTGCATTCCAGTCTTATGGCAAGCTTATCCATCTGGCTCTTTTTTGAGCCAAGCTTTTTCTCAACATTGTGTTCAATTGGAAGTCCATGACAATCCCATCCAGGGACATAGGGAGCATTAAGACCAGACATCAATCTGTGCTTTACAATTATGTCCTTTAAGACCTTATTGACAGTATGTCCGAGGTGCAAATGCCCGTTAGCATAAGGAGGACCATCGTGAAGTATAAATTTTTCCCTGTCTTTCCCTTTTTCCAAGAGTTTTTGGTAGATACGCAATTCTTCCCACTTTTTTAACATCTGAGGTTCTTTCTGACTCAGATTTGCCTTCATTGGAAACTTTGTCCTTGGAAGATTGAGGGTATCTTTATAATCCATAAGGTCTCACCTTTTCATTTCCAGTTTTGTTGCCTTGTCTTAGCCCATTTTTTTTATCCGCTCAAGGAGTTTTAAAAATTTATCTCATAAAGGCTTAATGAATTTCACTAATATTTCGATATAGACATTGAAAAGTTTAAAAAAACACAACTCCAGGGGTCACTTTTATGAAGGCATTAGTTGTAGATGACTCTAAGTCAATGCGTAACATAGTTAAGGCCGGCCTTAAGAAGATGAATTCCTTTGAAAGGATAGAAGAGGCGGAAAATGGTGTCGATGCCCTAAACAAAATAAAAGAAAAAGGACCGTTCGACCTTATCCTTCTCGATTGGTATATGCCCGAGATGGAAGGTTATGACTGCCTTTTGGAAATAAGAAAAAGGCCTGAATGGAATGATACAAAGGTCATGATGGTAACCACAGAAAATCAGCAGGAAAATGTGATTAAGGCAGTTATGGCCGGAGCCAATGAATATCTTATGAAACCATTTACTCCAGAAATGCTTGAAGAAAAGGTAAGGATGGTTCTTGGACTATGATCAAGGTCCTGATTGTAGATGACTCAGTGGTATTTAGAAAGATACTTCAGGAGGCCATTGGAAAAAGGCCCAATATAAGGGTTGTTGGAACAGCTACCAATGGAAAGGAAGCATTAAAAAAGATAAGAATTCTTAGGCCTGATATTACTATTCTAGATGTAGAAATGCCTGAGTTGGATGGGCTTTCCACTCTGAATGAAATAAAAAGGCAACACCTTAAAACCACAGTAATAATGTTTTCAACCCTTACAAGTCAAGGTGCAAAAACTACCCTGGAGGCCCTTTCACGCGGTGCTACAGATTTTGTACCAAAACCAACCGGTACAGGTGCCTTTTCACAAAGCGTTAAAACCATCCAGGAGATATTGATCCCAAAGATAGAGGCCCTTGGAAACGGGCATCTGAAAACAGTAAGGGTTCCAATTCAAAAAAAGGCACCTTCAACCGTAAAATTAAAATCATCAAAACCTGAAACTCATCAAAAGGTTGTTATTTCTTCAGAAAAACCACTGAGAGCAAGGACACTAAAGGGCAGGCGCATAGAGGCCATAGGGATAGGTGTATCAACCGGTGGTCCAAACGCCCTAAACGAAGTTATACCCAAATTTCCAAAGAATTTCAGATTACCCATTTTTATTGTTCAACACATGCCGCCTGTCTTTACAGCACAGTTAGCTCAAAGACTTGATCAAAGATCAAAGCTAAAGGTAGTTGAGGCAAAGGACAACACGTTGGTTCAAGGTGGCACTGTTTACATTGCCCCTGGAGATTATCACATGGAAGTTAGAAAAGAAGATAAAAACTACAAAATTAAGCTAAACCAGGGACCTCCAGAAAATAGTTGCAGACCAGCAGTTGATGTCCTTTTTCGCTCTCTTGCTGCAACATATAAGGACAGGGTGATTGCAACAGTTCTTACCGGAATGGGGCAAGATGGACTTAATGGTGCCAGGGCATTGAAACAGGCCGGCTCTATAGTCATTGCCCAGGACAGAAAAACTTGCGTTGTATGGGGCATGCCTAAATTTGTTACTGATGCAGGTCTTGCAGATAGGGTTGTGCCCTTAGGAAATATAACTTCAACCATTCTTGAGCTATCAGGACATAAGTTTTGATCAGTAGAAAAGTGAGGTAGATAGAACAATGATTAACCCGGAACAGTTCCGGTTCTTCTCTACACTGGTTAAGGAGTCAAGTGGAATAGCTCTAACAAAGGGCAAGGAGTATCTACTGGAAAGTAGGCTCAATGAGCTTGCCAGGGTCCTTGGGATGAAGGACATAAATGAACTCTATAAAAAGGCAAAATTCAATCCCACCCCTAAGCTCAAGGAACAAATAATTGAGGCCATGACTACCAATGAGACCTATTTTTTTAGGGATCAACATCCCTTTGAGGCCTTAAAAAGCAACATAATCCCTGAGCTCATTGAGGCTAGAAAATCCAAAAAGCAACTTAAATTTTGGAGTGCGGCCTGCTCTACTGGCCAAGAGCCATATAGTATAGCAATCATTCTTGAAGAACATTTCCCAAATATAAAGACTTGGAGAAGGGAAATTATTGCCTCTGATATTTCACAACAGGCCATAGACAAAGGTAAAGACGGGCGATTTACCCAGGTTGAAGTAAACCGCGGACTTCCAATTCAGCTTCTCATCAAATATTTCAAGCAGCAGGGGGCCTTCTGGATGATAGATCCAAAATTAAAGAAGATGATAAGGTTTAAAAAACTAAACCTTATGGGGCCCTTGATTGGGATAAATAACATAGATGTAATTATGTGCAGATATGTCCTTATCTATTTTGATCAGGACACCAAAAAGGCAATACTTAACAAACTAGTCAAGGTATTAAATCCAGGCGGTTATTTATTTTTGGGAGCCACAGAAACACCTGTAGGTCTTCCAACAAATATGAAAAGAAGAACCTTTGGCCGTGCTACTTGTTGGCAAAAAACATAAAAACTAAGGAGATGGCATATGGGTATGGAAGACGACATCCTAAAAGATTTTTTGGCAGAATCAAAAGAAAACTTGGAGCTTTTAGATCAGCAATTTGTTGAGCTTGAAGAAGATCCAGAAAATGAAGAACTGATTAAATCCATATTTAGAACCATTCATACTATTAAGGGGACATCTGGTTTTTTTGGATTTACCACCCTTGAAGGGATTGCACACTTTGCCGAAGATATACTCTCAAAGCTGAGGGATGGGCTTGTAAAGGTAAATGAAGACATAACCACTGTGCTTCTCCAGTCTGTTGACTATATTAAGGCCATCCTTGCAGAGCTGGAAGCCACTGGCAAGGAACCTGTGGATACAGAATACCTTGATTTCATAGTGGATCTTAGAAATTTTGCTGAAAAGATAGCAAAAGAGGCTGGAGTCACGGATGAACAAAAAGAAAAGGGTGAAAGCGAAAAAGAGGAAGCCTCTGAACAAAAAGAAGCAAAAGAAATAGACAAAAAAGAGGAGGAAAATGGAGAAGATAAGAAAGAAGAAGAGAGACTTAAAAAAGAACAGGATGAAACAAAACAGACAGAATCCAAAGATTCTATAAAGAAAAAAGATGATAAAAAACCTTCTTCTAAGCCGGTTCGAAAGGCCCCTCCAACTACTGCACATCTAACTGAAAGCCATGTGAGGATAGATGTCCATCTTCTTGATCAGTTAATGACACTTGCAGGTGAGCTAGTCCTTTCAAGAAATCGGCTCACCCAGCTTGCAAATCAACTAAATGACCCTGAATTCCTAACTGCCAATCAGCGAATGAGTCTTGTGGTTACCGAGCTTCAAGAGCGCATTATGAAGACCAGGATGCAGCCTATTGGAAATGTCTTTAACAAATTTCCAAGGATAGTAAGAGACCTTGCCAAGGCTGCTGAAAAAAAGGTGCAGTTAAGGATAGAGGGTGCTGAAACAGAACTTGATCGTTCAATAATTGAAAGCATCAAGGACCCCCTGACCCATATGGTTCGAAACTCTATCGACCACGGGATTGAATCTCCAGATATTAGGGTTCAAAAACAAAAGCCCCCTATTGGTACCCTTGTAATGAAGGCTTATCACGAAGGAGGCCAAGTCATAATTGAGATAGTCGATGATGGAGCAGGTATAGACCCGGATAAAATAAGGCAAAAGGCTGTTGAAAAAGGACTTTTAACCGAAGAACAGGCTGAGGCTTTAAGTGAACGTGAAGCCCTTATGCTCATTTTTCAACCGGGCTTTTCCACTGCAGAAAAGGTCACCAATATTTCTGGCCGTGGAGTTGGAATGGATGTAGTTAAGACTAATATTGAAAAACTCGGAGGCACTATTGAGTTAAATAGCGAAAAGGATGTTGGCACAACCATAAAGATAAAAATTCCTCTTACTCTTGCCATTATTCCAGCACTAATCGTTACCAGTGGAGGACAAAGATACGCTATTCCCCAGGTGAACCTTGTGGAACTTGTCCATCTTAATCCAAAGCTTGTTGAAAGAGATGTCCAGAAGATTGGAAATTCGGAATTTTACAGACTAAGGGGTGAAATACTCCCCCTTGTTAGACTTAGAAAAGTTCTTGGTTTCCAAGAAGATGAGGAAGAGAAAAATTCATCGGAAGGTATGAATATTGTAGTGCTAAATGCTGGAGGGCACCTTTTTGGCCTTGTTGTTGATTCTATAAGTGACTCAGAAGAAATAGTTGTAAAACCTCTTGGAAGCCATCTAAAACACATCCCAATATTTGCAGGTACTACCCTGATGGGAGATGGGAAGGTGGCACTGATACTTGACGTTGTAGGTATAACTTCTTCTGCAACTGCAGGGGAAGAGGGAATGAAGGAGACAACTATTGTAACAGGAAAAGGTGGTGAAGAAGATCATCAATTTCTACTTCTTTGCACAATAGGTCCAAATGAATACTTTGCCCTTCCTCTAGCCCTTGTAAATAGACTGGACAAGATAAAGGCATCTGACATTGAATACGTAGGCGGAAAAGAGGTAGTTCAATATAGAGGCCACTCCATGCCCATTATTCGCCTTGAAAATTATTTACCCATATCTCCATTACCTGAACAAGATGAATATCATTTAATTGTATTTCACATGAATGAAAAAGATATTGCCTTTATGGTGTCTGAAATTGATGACAGCCTAGACCTTGCCATTGATGTAGAGGAAGGAACTTTCAAACAGGAAGGAATCCTTGGCTCTGCCATTATCAAGGAAAGAACAACTCTTTTTTTAGATGTTTATCAAATAATATCCATGCATGACCCTGACTTCTTTATCCAAGATGACGTAACCGGAATAGAAACCGCGAGAATACTTTTGGCAGAAGACTCAACTTTTTATAGAAATCTTTTATCTTCTTATCTAACGGGTGCTGGATATGAAGTCCTTGAAGCAGAGGACGGAGCAAAGGCATGGGAACTCTTTCAAACAGAACATGTTGACCTTGTAATAACTGATATTGAAATGCCAAGGATGAATGGATTTGATCTAACTAGAAAAATAAGAAACGAAAGCAGTAACAAAGATGTTCCAATTATTGCAGTAACATCCCTTTCAGGTGAAGAAAACAGACAAAAGGGACTTGAAGCTGGTGTTGACGATTACCAGGCCAAATTAGATAGAGACCAGGTTCTTTCTTCTGTAGCCACACTTTTAAAGGAAAAATCTTTAGCCAACGCAGCCTAAGGAGGTTTTATAATGGTCCAGGAAAATAACAATCTACCTGTCGAGGGAGAAAAAAATCTTGTAGAAATGTCTATTTCTGACACTGCCCAATTCGTGACCTTTCATTATGGCAAACACTTCTTTGGGCTTCCCATTGATGATGTAATTGAAATAAACAAGGCCCTTGACATAACGCCTGTTCCAATGGCACCTGCATATGTATCTGGAGTTGTGAACTTAAGGGGGCAGATACTGACTGCAATAGATCTAGCTAAGAGAATAGGGTTAAGTGCTAAGGACTTTAAGGTTTCAGAAAAAAAAGAGCTACATAATGTCATAATGGGTAATAGGGAAGAACCTGTAAGCCTTCTTGTCGAAGAAATTGGGGATGTCATGTCCATACCAAAAGATAAAATCAGTCCTCCTCCTGATATGATAGAAGGAATAAATCTCAAATATGTAGATCAGGTTTGTAAACTAGAAAGTAGGCTCTTAATAATACTTAACAGCAAATCCCTGGAGCAAGCCGAGAATAATAAGAATCAGGGGAACTAACTAAAACTTAGTTCCTGTCCATGAAATATTTTGAAAAAGATCCCTATGATATTCTGGGAGTAACTCCTGGGGCAAGCCTTGACGAAATAAAAAAGGCCTACAGAAGGCTTGTTAGAAAATGGCATCCTGATATTTGTGGGAAAAATATGGCCAATATCAAACGTTTTTTGGCCATAAAGGATGCCTACATCCTTTTGAAAGAAAAAGTAAAGAGAAAAGGTCCTTCTAAGAATCTAAACCTTTCCAAAAGTTTTTTTTCAAATAAAGAGTCCTTAAAAAAATCTAATTTTCCTGAAGGCGCCTTTTCTTTTGTGCAAATACCAATAGAAAAGGCACTAAAGGGTACCAAAATTACAATTGAGGTAAATGAAGGCGATAACTTTTGCCCTTCATGCCAGGGGCTTGGCTCTATCCCACAAAAAAATCAAGGACTTTGTCGAAAATGTCTTGGAAAAGGATATAGAATACTTCCTTGGGGCAATAAAGAATTAAAGATAATTTGCAAGTATTGCAGTGGAAAGGGCTATGAAAAACTTTTGACTTGCCCAAAATGCAAGGGAAAAGGCTTCATTAGCCTTATAAGAAAAGTAAAGGTTACAATCCCACCAGGCACAAAAGATGGCACCATCCTAAAATTTCCTGGAGAAGGGCCTTTCGATCCTGAAAAAAAATCAAGGACAACCCTTTTTCTTGAAATAGAAGTCCAAAATCCAAAGGGCTGGATAATACATGGAAAGGATATCATTTCCACAATAGATATTGATTGTTGGACTCATATAGGAGGTGGATACATACAAGTTAATACAATAGATGGCCCCCAAAAAATATTTTTGACACCAGGCATTAAAAGGGAACGCTTTCTTAGAATAAAAGGACACGGATGGATAGATGAAAATGGAAGAAGGGGGGACATGCTTTTAAGAATAAACATTCTTACTCCAAAAGGCCCATGCCCTAAAAAGGCCCTTGAATTAATCGAACTCCTTAAAAGGCTTTGGCCATGTGAAGATATTTCAAAAAGGGCATTACCTGGACCGGATACACTAAAAGACTCTTAAGAAAAGTACTGATAATTCCGATTTAAAACAAAGAAGGCCAATTATCAAAATTTAAAGGAGTGTGGTCATGTTTAAAGGCATTCTAAATCTCTATTCAAAGACATCCCTTTTAACAAGGATACTTTTTGGAATAAGTGTTATTATTGTATTTTTGGTTGTTCTTCAAATGGCACAGGTGAAGATGTCTGCCAATGAACAGATTAAGGACATTAAACATTCTGCCTTAAAAAACGCAGAAAATCTTCTTGAAGAGATTGATGTCATTGCATCACAAAACTTGGTGGTAGCATCCCTTTTTGCAAATATGCCAAGGGTAAAAGAGGCAATCCAAAATGGCGATAGAGAAAAATTATATGGGATAGTCAAGCCACTTGTTAAATCCATTAACTCCAAAAGTAGATTTAGAATCAAGATACATTTTCATGTTCCACCAGGAAAATCCTTTTTAAGGGTCTGGAAGCCAAAAAAATTTGGCGATGATATATCAGGATTTAGAAGGACCGTAGTAGATGTCTTGACAAATGGAATGCCTGTAAAAGGAATTGAGGCTGGCAGAGTTGGCCTAGCTATCAGGGGAGTTGCTCCAATATTTGTTGAAGGTCAATCGAGACCTATTGCAAGTGTAGAGGCAATAACTAGCCTTTCTGAAGTGGCAAAGATTGCACAAAACGATATAAACGGAAAGATTCAGCTTTTTGGCCTCCAAACTGTAAAGGCTACAGCCGGACTTGAAAGAAATCGAATTGGAAAATTTACTATTCTTACTCCCACACCTGCTGGACTTGAAAATGCAATTAATGAAGATTTCTTGGAAAAAGCCTTAAGAGAAGGTCATGCATTTAAAAATCTCGATAACTTTCTTGCCATTGGCTTAAAACTTAATGATTATAAAAATAGACCAACCGGTGTTTATGTCCAATATTTGAATCTTGCTGGAATTAACGGGCAAGTTAATAAACAGTTGATGGAACAGGCCATAATAGCAGTAGTTGCCTGTTTGTTGGCAATAATTTTGGCCTATATTGGCCTAAGAATAAATCTTGAAAGGCCTCTTGGAAAAATATTAGAAGTCCTTGCTGATGTCACTCATGGCGATTTCACCAAATGGCTTAAACCAGAAGGAGCAAAAGAGATAAGACAGATCGGCAGGAGAACCAATAACATTGTCTATACCACAGGTCACCTTATTAATCTTTTGAAAAAACAGGCAGTTGGGGCAAAAAGCACTGTTAATGAATTAAAAACAGTTAATGAAATTGTAACAGAAGGTGCAAAAGATATTGATTCTGCAGCAGAACGGGTTGCAAATGCATCTTCGGATGCTGCTTCAACCCTTGAAAATGTAGCTAATGCCATTCAAGAACTAACAGAGGCCACTAATGAAATAGCTCAAAATGTTGCAGAGTCGGCAAGAGCCACTAATGAAGCCCAAGAAAAGGCTCAATATACAAATGAGGTTATACAAGAACTAGGTAAAAATTCAGAAAAAATTGGAGGGATCATCCAGGTCATAAATTCAATTGCAGAGCAAACAAACCTTCTTGCCCTTAATGCAACCATTGAAGCAGCAAGGGCTGGAGAGGCAGGAAAGGGCTTTGCAGTTGTGGCCAATGAAGTTAAAGAGCTTGCCAAACAAACTGCTGAAGCCACTGAAGAGATAACCAAGATGATACAGGTAATCCAATCTGGTACCAAAAATGCTGTTGAATCAGTAGAGGAAATTACCCAGACCGTCTCTCAAGTAAATGATTTTACAAATACCATTGCAAGTGCAGCAGAAGAGCAGACCGCAACGGTTTCAGAGATAAACCAGGCTGTTTCTGAAGGGGCGGAAAAAGTAAAAGGACTTGAAAGTCAGGCACACAAGCTTTCAGATCAGGCCTCTGATTTTTCAGCCATAGCACATACAATTGATATGACTGTTGGAATTATTGAATCCCTTTCCACTCAATTAAATGAAATATCCTCACTTTATAACTGTAAGATTGATGTTCTAAAGGCTGCATCCAATTACACAATGCCTAAAGCTGCACTAACCGGGGCACTTCTTGCGCACTTCACCTGGCTTGAAAACCTGAGAATAGCTATATTGAATGATACAGTACCAGATGTTGAACTCAATCCAGGAAAGTGTTTCATGGGAAGATGGCTAAATAAGTATATGTCCGACCCAACCTTTCCTTCTGATATAATGTCAAGGATAAGTGAAATACATGTAAAACTTCATAAGGATGCCGAAGAACTTAAAGCATTAAGCATAAAAGGTGCTGACAGAAAGACTAGACTGGAATTTTTTAAAGAAAAGATTCAGGCAAATATCTCAGAATTGCTCGACCTTGTAAGGGGACTATCTAAGTCAGCTACGTCTTTAAAAAAGGCAGGATAAAGATCAAAAAAGGGGCAACAGCCCCTTTTTTAGTTTAATTAAAGTTAATATCTTTTACGCCTACGACTGGCCTTTCTGCGCCTTCTTTCAGCCTCTTGAGCCTTGCGACGCCTCTTTACACTTGGTTTTTCATAAAAGCGTCTGTTTTTAAGCTCACGCTGAAGACCATCAAGCTGCATCTTTTTCTTTAGCAGCTTTAGCGCCTTTTCCAGGTTGTCCTGGACCTCAACAACTATGGCCAAGGGTATCCCCCCTTTCTAATTGGAATCAGCGAATAATAAAAAATGTATGGGACATGTCAAGAAGATAGCCCAACAATTGAACAAAAAACACCTAAAAAAATACTTGCCTATTTCAAAAAGATGCCTATTTTTTGAGCAAAAACAAAAAGAATTATTTTTACTTGCAACCATAGAAAATTCTTTTTATAATTTTATGTTTTCGCTGCAATCTGAAAAAGACTTCCATAAACTTCTATAGAGGTTTAATTCATATGTCTCCAAAAACTCCTAGAAAAAATACTACCGATGAATCAATGGCATACATGGATCAGCTCCTTGAAGCAGGTCATGGAGGTTCTTTATCTTACGAAACCCTGAACGAAATAATCCCCGACGACAT
>WFZZ01000176.1 GCA_015489315.1 Deltaproteobacteria bacterium
CAAGGCCAGAGGCCCATGACCCAAAACTTGGAGCAGTGTCCTTTTTTCTCAAAGATTTTAGAACTGAGGGGAAGACATGGCTAGAGCATGGCTCCATTATATTCAGCCAGTACTACGACACGGTTTACTGGATTGCCAAGGAGCTTGCGAGGCTGTGTCCGGGTGAACTTGTTGCCGTTTACGGAGGAAGCGGAAAAAGCGGCATATTCAAGGCAGAGACATTTTCAAGTGTTGACAGGGAAGAGATCAAGGCTGCTGTAAAAGAGCGGGAAATCAGGCTCGTTGTGGCAACAGACGCAGCATCGGAAGGGCTTAATCTTCAGACCCTCGGAACCCTGATAAACATTGACCTTCCCTGGAATCCTTCACGCCTGGAACAAAGACTTGGCAGGATCAAGAGGATAGGACAGGTGCGCCGGAATGTGGATATGCTGAATCTCGTTTACAAGGATACCCAGGATGAAAGGATTTACCAAGTACTGTCCAAGAGGATGAAGGACCGCTTCGATATATTTGGCAGCCTCCCTGATACTATCGAAGATGATTGGATAGAAGACCAGGAAAGGCTGGAGGAGATGATGGACAAATACATCCATCTTCGTAAAAAGGCCAAGGATGAATTTTCTATCCGCTATGAAGAAGAGATCGACCCTGACAAAAACCGCTGGGAGCTCTGGGAAAAGGTAGTGTCAAGGCGGGCAGTTGAGGAAAAGCTTTCAAGACCGTGGTGAGGAAGCATATGCGATCCTTTTGGCTTTGGGTGATATATAATTGGGTGGAAACGGTTTTTCTATGGCACGTAAAATCCAATAGTCTTGTTCAGTATAAGTCCGTTTTTCAATGATTTTCTGGATTCCTCTGCGGATTTGCACTCCATAGCCAATTTCATTATCTGGAATATCGCTATCAACAGCATCAGCAAGGTCGAGATTTGTTGGGTCAGCCAGTGGGTTGATTGGGAATTTTACTATTTCGTTACCGGTTACCCTTTGCATAAGATATAGACTAATACATTTTACACATTTGCAGCAGAGGCGTTCCCAAAAACAAGACTGGGTCATTGATAACAAGTCGGGATATCGATTAATCATATCGAGCCTAATTTCTTCAATACTGAAAGACTCTATCGGTGAAAATAAGTTAAAATCATATCCCAGGCAACGATTGAGCCACGAATTAAGAATTTTAGAACCCTCGCGCGATTCTATATCATGGCGTAATATTTTACGTCCACGATAAAAGATAGTCTTTTCTCGTGATTCTTTTTCCTGACCAAAGGCTATGAAACGAATGTTCATCCGTCTTGTTATTATGGACGCTATAGCAGCACTCAAAATATCCCGACCGTGGGGTATAGAATTATAGTAAGGAAATTGTCCAAATTGTGGCCAGATATCCGGGTCAGCTCCTTTCTTCGGGAAACCTTTTATCTCAAAATCGTACCTCAACAATTCCACACCGAGTTTTGATGCAATACGACGGGATGCTTCCCATTCAAGTTCACGGGTATCAGAATTAGCTCCTAAAAATAGAGCTAATGGTTTGTATCCTTCTTTTAGCAGCCTCAGCATGGAATAGGTTGAGTCTATGCCACCGGAAAATAATACTATATGGCTGAAAATAGTACTTCGAGAGGAAAAGCAAGAATCTGAGACAATCTTAGTAAGTCCGGTTTCTTTCTTGTTGTTGGAGGACTGTATTGTAACTGAAGGAAAAAAGATAGGAATTTTGGCACAATAAGCTCTTACATTGTAAAGAATTTCTAAAATCTTTGAAAATTCAATGCATCTGGCAGCATTTGAGTCCCATTGTATTACTATGGAAGACGGTATAAAAAGACCAGCAACAACAAGCAAAGCTGCAGCACCAACAAGGTCCAGTTCTTTCTCGTCAAGTTTTCCTATATACTTAGAAAGATCAACTGCCAACGTTCCATCTAAGTTGTGTTTATCATTAATGAACTGAAACCTAACTCCAGAAATTCTAGAATGAAGCTTAACATATAAGGTGGATTTGACATTCAAGTCAGGTCTGTACTTATTTTGCTTTGTCTTTCTCATGACTTGATCCAGACTAATTCAGGTATCAAGCGTCCGAAAAGCTCTTCATAAGTCTGCCGTTTTGTAGCGAGAGCAACTCGTCCCTGTGATATAACTACTTCTGCAGCTAAAGGATGTTCGTTAAAAGTTGATGCACGCGAGGCTGCATATGCTCCGCAACTTCCGAAAACTAAAATATCCCCCTCGCCGACTTTAGGCAAATATCTAGTGGCGCCAAAGCGATCGCCTGATTGATTGGTATTTCCATAAATATCGTATTTATGGGTAGCAGGTGCGTCTGGATCATGCAGAAGGAAAACACGGTTCATAGAATTATATAAAACGCCAGCTGGATAGTGATTTACACTTGCATCTAAAATAAGGCATTCCCGGCGTTCACCATTGCGGCTCCAGATCTTTTTTACAATCACCTTAGACACTAGATAGCCGGCAGGAGCAGAAATGAATTCCCCTGGCTCTGCCTGCAATCGTAATGGACGATTATTTTTATGAATAAATTGCTTTACCTTATCACATAGTGTTAGTGCAAACTCTTCTAATGGAATCTCATCCTCATCATCGTGATATGAGGTCCCTAAGCCACCTCCAATATTTAAATATTCTAGTTGCCTGAAATGTTCAAATATGGGCAGAAGACGATCAACAGCCTTTAAGATAGGAGCAGGTTCAAGCATTCCTGAGCCAATATGCATGTGAAGGCCCTGAACTATTACTCCATTCTTCTTGGCTTCTTCTATTAAGATTGGGATCAATTCAAGCCCAATACCCAACTTCTCACCCCATACGCCACCTCGGCAATGTTCTGAAAAGCCGGCCTTTACATCTGGCGCAACTCTGAGGCCAACAGGTCGTGCCGGTGACAATGAACACCATCGTTTGAGTTCCGACACGGAATCCAAATTTGTACGGATGCCTTTACCATGCAACATGGAAAGAAGCTTATTTTCAAGGGCAACTCCTGTAAAAGTAATTTGATCAGCGTTGAATCCGCATTTTTCCGCAATCCAAAGATCGCCTGCCGAACAAGCATCAACCCCTATTCCCGCATCACGGACAATATTCAAAATACTTAAGTTAGGATTGGCCTTAATCGAATAAAAAAGATCAAAAGAAATGGAAGAAAAGGCCTTCTTTATACGCTCAATTCTGCTTTGAATTTCATCAAGGTCATAAACATATATCGGAGTCCCAAACTGCTCTGCAATAAAACCAAAAGGAATATGCCTTGGTAAAACCACTTTCATGTTATGAATGAATTTGGTACGTCCCAAGGTAAGGCCATGGTATTGCATTGACATGGAGCACATCTTGGACCTAAAAACATTTTGTGGCTAGCAACCACCTTCCTGGCCTCAAAATATAAACTTAACACATCATTTACCTCCGGGGGGCATTCTTTCTCAAGGAGCGTAAACGGCAAGGGTCTGAAAGGAGAAAGCACAGGAATAATACCTCGTTCAGCCAACCAATCAACTGCCCAAAGTGTTTCATCCACAGGCTCAAGGCCCGTTACAAGCAAAGATTGTACATTGCCAGCACCGAAAATCTTTACTGCCTCTTCAAGACAATCAAAATACCGTCTACGTCCTATCAAGCCTGCCTTTCCTGGAGTAAACTGAGCAAAGGCTTTGTCCGAACCAAACTCCAAGTTTATGCTAACCTCTTTGACACCGGCATCGTGAAGGCGTCGCAAATCCGTGGCAGATTTAGGTGGAACCAACATAGCAGTTACCCGCCACGGGACTATTTTTTTTAATCTCACACTTAACGATGCAAATCTCTTGGCTCCTTTATCAGGTGTATTAGGAGTACCTCCGCCAAGCATAATGATATCGATATGATTACCAAGCTCGCTGTCCGCCACAGCATGTACAGTTTCAAAGATTTCATCGTCACTCTTGTTGGGGGAGTCAGTTTTTTGGTTCTTCCGGCATATGAGTACCTGTGTTGAATTAGAGAGTTGAAGGTGGACATAAACAGAGACAAATTATTTGAGCCTAATCAAATAAAAGGAGGTCTCTGTCATGTCCACGTCCATATTGTACCATG
>WFZZ01000177.1 GCA_015489315.1 Deltaproteobacteria bacterium
ATAAAGAATCCCGCCTCCAAGAATAATGCCCAAAAGGGAATCCAACCAGTCTATATTGGGAATAAAAAACGAAAATACAAAACCTATCAATATGCCAGTTAATGAAATGGTGTCTGGTATTATTTTATGTTCAAGATCAATAAAGGTAATAACCACTAAGGCACTTGAGAGAGTGATAGCAGAAAAAAATGGAATGGACGTCCCAAATTTTTCAAAACAAAATAGAAAGAGAATGCCCGTAAGAAATTCCACCAATGGGTATTTGAGGGATATCCTTTCTTGGCATTTTGAACATCTACCCTTTAATAAAAAATAACTTAAAATCGGTATATTTTCCCAGAAGGCTAGCTTGTGGCCGCATTTTCGGCAAGATGAAGGAGGCGTAACTACGGATTTACCCTTTGGAAGTCGATAGATACATACATTTAAAAAACTTCCTATGCAAAGTCCAAAAATAAAAATTATCGATTCAATAAAAAAATGAGGGATTGCCATAAACTGTTTCAAGGTTATCAATTTATGAATTGCTTGGAAATGTTTGAAGTTTCAATTTTCCTTGCTGGACCATTTCAAGATATTCAGCCTTTATTTTTTCAAGATTGGGCAATAGCTTTATAAATTTTACATAAAGAGGATAATAATCAGACTGTTCTTCGGAGAATCGGACCTGGACGAATTGCATACCAACTCCATCGCCTTGTCCCGTATGGTGAACATATCCCTTTAAAAAGACTATTCCAATTATGGGAAGCTCAAGCTGGAGATCTGCCAGAAAGCCTTCAGAAATGAATCGTTCAACTTCTACAAAACAGCCATCAAGGGAAACATTTTTTGTAACTCCCCAAAGATCATGTTCAGGGAAATAGGCCCTAAGCCTTATGGGATATCGGGGCGCTTTTCTTCTTTCCATATCTATATTACTCCTTTTGGCCTACGCCTTTCTTTTGATAATATTCTAATCGTCAAAAAGGGCTCAAGACGTTATTGCCGGAGTTGCAGCCGAAGGCTCCAGGGCTTTCTGTTTCTGTATTTCTTTTTCACATTCTTTGGCAATTGGATCCAGAATAGGACGTAAAAGTGGGATGACTCTTAAAGGCTCTATTCTTAATAAGGTACCTTTTTCAAGGATGCCAGAAGGTTCTCCATCTATTTGGAAATGGCAGGAAGAGACCATGTGTATTGAAAAGTGTCCTCCTTTCTTAAAGTTTATTTTGGGCTTGCGCCCTATTTTCCCCTGAAAGATTGCATTTAGATAGGAAAGATAGTTGTCAAAGGAAAGGCATTCAATGATTCCGTCTTTATATGATGAATCTTTTACTAGGCGACTTCCGCCTGCATAAAATCCAAAATTTAGAAAAAGTAGCTGACCAAACTGGATTAGACATTCATTCAGGCTACATTTCGGTTTTTCAGAAAGGGCCAGGGATTTATAAAAGATTAAAAGCCCTGCAGGAATGTAAAGGGACTGTTTTAAGAAAAGAGGTATTTTCCATCTTGAAAGTTTACTGTTTAGCCTAGAGAAGGCCTGACATACAAGGCCATCATACCCAAAACCTGCATAGGCCAAAAAGGCATAGGAATTTATATTTTTTTGTTCTGCAATAGTAACTGCCCAAATGTCAAGGTCTTCAACTCTTTTTTGTCGAAGTGCATGAGATATCCCTAAAAGCCCAAAGTCTTCCCAACTCTTTAGCCAGCCTGTGCCCCTGGCTATGTCGTTACCCGTGCCCAAGGGAATGATGGCCAATGGAGGAACTTTATCCATATGGACCAATTCTGATACAACGGCATTTACGGTTCCATCTCCTCCGCAAACGACTACAAGGTCTTTGTCATTACACAGGGAAAAGACCTGTGATGAAAGCCTGTTAATATCGGTAAAAACTACCTGTTTGAATATGGGAGAAGGAAAGAAAAAATCATCGAGTTCCCTTGCCAGCTCATAGCCATGGCCTGCACCAGATTTTGGGTTTATAAAAAAGACACAATCCATTAACTTGCTAGCATAAGATAAGGTAACTAATTTATAAATACTCTATTTGAATTTTTTGGCCATTAAATAAAGTTAAATTATGAATATGGAGAAAGGTGACTTCAAAATACTTGTAGTGGATGATGAAAGATCCTTGGTGCTATTTGTATCAAGGATACTTAAAAAAGAGGGCTATGAGGTAAAAGGCGCATATGATGCGGAAGAAGCCCTTGTGATTCTAAAGACTTTTGCTCCAAACTTAATAATAAGTGATCTCAAAATGCCAGGCATGTCAGGCCTTGACCTTTTAAAAGAGGTAAAGAAAAAGGCCCCGGAGATAGATTTTATTATTCTCACAGCCTATGGAACGGTGGAAAACGCAGTTGAGGCCATGAAATGTGGGGCACTAGACTATCTCATTAAGCCACTAAAGAGCCCTGATGAATTGCGTCTTGCTGTTTCAAAGGTTCTAGAAAGGCAAAGGATGCTTGCAGCAAATAAGCTTTGGGGAGAGCAACTGGCCCACGGTCTGCCCCCTACAGATGTCATTTTTGCTGGTATGGAAAAGGTATGGCATGAGATTCAAAGGGTTTCAACTACTGAGGCTACCATTCTTCTTCAGGGTGAAAGTGGTACAGGCAAAAGTCTTATTGCGAAGGTGATTCATAAGTTAAGTGGTAAAAAGGGTGCCTTTGTAGAGTTAAATTGTGCAGCTATACCTGAAACCCTTATTGAGAGTGAGCTTTTTGGACACGAAAAGGGCGCATTTACTGGTGCAGTAAAAACCAAACAGGGAAAATTCGAGCTTGCAAGGGATGGTACAATTTTTCTTGATGAAATTGGAGAAATGCCTTTATCTGCCCAGGCAAAACTTCTGCGTATTTTACAGGAGAAGGCCTTTGAACGAGTAGGTGGCACGGTTACTTTGACTACAAATGCGAGAATTATTGCTGCAACCAACCAGGACCTCAGAAGAAGAATTGATGAAAAGGCCTTTAGAGAAGATCTCTATTATCGCCTAAGTGTTTTTCCAATTACCCTTCCTTCTCTAAGAGAAAGGACGGGCGCGGTTGAGGTAATAGCTAGATATCTTGTAACAACTATTTCACCAAAGGTAGGAAAACATATAGAAGGGATTGAAGATGAGGCCATTTCGCTAATTAAGGACTATTCTTGGCCAGGGAACATACGAGAACTTTATAATGCCCTTGAAAGGGCAATAATTTTGGCAGATGAAAATTCTAGCAAACTAAAAAAGGATGATTTAGGTTTTTTGGAGTTTGTCAGAGATAGATCGAATGGAAAAGGGGAACAAGGCTTTACTGCAACTAGGGTAAAAAGACTTGAAGAACTTGAAAAAGAGGCCATAGAGCAGGCCCTTGAGGAGACAAAGGGTCACAGGAAAAAGGCAGCCGATATTCTGGGCATTTCTCTAAGAACACTACAATATAAGTTAAAAAAGTATGGAGTACGTTAGAATATGTTGTAGTTGGCATGGAATATGCTTAAAACAAAAGCAATCATGAAGTCGAATTGTTAAGGTTGGCACAGGTATTGCTTAAATAAAAACGAACACAGCAAAAACTCCCTATCCCTCCCAACCCTCCTCTCCCCGAAGGCCTTCTGATACCTCCTAAAAGAAGGCCTTCTTTTTTTGTCTTATTTTTGTCAAAAAAGGCGACAAAATGCGTCTTTTAGAGGTATTTTCCCCAGGGTTTCTGGTCTGCTTTTGTTTTTTATATGGTTTTTTTAGAAGTATTGTTTTGGGAACTTAAAAATATACCGCAACGTAAGTGCAAAAATTGCACACCTTCAAGGTGCAAAAATTGCACTTTGTGCAATTCCTGCACTTTTTGGGGCCTCACCCTGGCGC
>WFZZ01000178.1 GCA_015489315.1 Deltaproteobacteria bacterium
ATTTTAAGGCATGGAAATATTTTAAGATATCAATATTTTTCTGGCTTATATGGAACCTTGACACCTTTATGGTCCATATCCTTTCCGTAAGGCTTCCTCAAAAGGCTATTGTTACAGGTCCACATCTTGTCTATTTGAAACTTGTTGGACCATTTGATTTTGAAAGACTTCTCTATTACTTTGGAAAATTTGACCATTTCCTTTGTGTTCCTGCAATGGTTTGTCTTGCAATAAGCCTTAAGCATTTTTGCAAAAAGGTTGAAAAAGACATGGACTCAGTAGGTTCTGACGTGGGTAGCTTCTAATGAATTATCTTCCTCTTTTTCCAGTCTATGTGGTGGATTTTATTGGCGCACTTTTAATGGTCATTTTTTCTTTGATCGCCTTTAAATACGCTAAAAGGCTCACAGAACTTCAACCTAAAAGTGTACTTTGGACCTACATGTTCTGGTTTAGTATGGCTCTTGTTGCCCTTGCAGTTTCAAGGGGTGTTGGCCATAGTGTCCGTTTTGTCCTCCTCTATTTCGGTTATCCACATATATGGAAATCAATTGCACCTATTTCTGGTGGCCTTAACACCATTACATTTACATCAGTGGCTGTACTTACCTTTTACTACTCTAATGTCAGGGCAGTAATCGAAAGGGTTAGAAGCGATGCCGATGCCCTTTACCATGCCAACATCCAACTACAAAAGGCCCAGGAGGCATTAAAAAAACTTAACCAAAATCTGGAACAGATGGTTGAAGAACGAACCAGAGAGCTAAGGGAATCAGAAAAAAAATTCAGGGGGCTTTTTGAAGGCTCAAAGGATCTTATCTTTTTTTGCAATGAGGCCCACGTTATAGAAGATATAAATCCAAGTGGAGTTGAACTTCTCGGTTTTGAAAAAAAGGAAGATATTATTGGACGGCCTTTTAAAGACTTTTTTAAGGACGAAGAACACTGGAAAGACCTTAATAAGGAAGTCCACAAAAAGGGACATGCAACAGACTTTGAAACAGAACTTGTAAGGGCAGATGGCTCCATAATTTATGTAATTCTTACCATATCGGTTATGAGAGATGAATTTGGGCGCGTAAAGGGCTGTGAAGGCATTGGAAAAGATATTACCAAGATGAAACAGGTCACTGAAAGTCTGATCCAGTCAGAAAAGATGGCCTCAGTTGGTCAGCTTGCAGCAGGTGTTGCCCATGAAATAAATACACCCCTTGGAATAATATTGGGTTACGCACAGCTCTTGGAAGAGGACTTTGAAGACAACAAAGAGGCATATGAATCGCTAAAGATCATTGAAAAACAGGCAAACATTTGCAAACGCATCGTGGCTGATCTTTTGAAGTTTTCCCGTTCAAGCTCTGACGACATAACCACAGAACTTGATATTAACGAATGCATTAATGATGTCTTGGCCGTAACAGAACACTCCTTGAATATGGACAGGATATATGTGAACAAGAACCTTTCAAAGGACATTCCACATATAAAAGGAAGTAAAGAAAAACTAAGGCAGGTGATTATAAACATCCTTAACAATGCTCATCATGCCATTGGGAACGAAGGCATTATAGGAATATGGACAGAATATGACAAAGAAAAGAACGAAATAAAGGTAATTGTCGGAGATACAGGAGAAGGTATCCCACCAGAAATTCAACATAAGATATTTGATCCGTTTTTTACCACAAAGAGTGTAGGGAAGGGAACAGGCCTTGGCCTTTCTGTATCTTTTGGAATTATTAAAGACCATGGCGGCTACATTGAAGCACAGTCTCCTCCAAAGGAAAAACGCTTTGTTGATGCAGGAATGGAAACAGTGATGATTATTCACCTTCCTGTGAAAAAGGAAGACAATGAAAAGAGAAATGATTCTTAAACCAAAAAATTTTAACAGGGATCATCCCAAAAAGCGTTCAGGCTGGGGTAAAAAAACCAAATATGTATGTCATGCCTGCAAAAAAGAAGTGCCTTTTTGCTGGAACTGTCCTTGTGGCTTTCAAATCTGTGACAGCTGTTTTAGGGAAAACATGTGGGGGTTAAGCAATGGTGCCACCTGGGTATGTCCTGATTGCGGGAGGGTTAGAAGCTTTTGACACAAAAAAACGATGAAAAGATACTCATCCTTGGTGGTGCAAGAAGTGGAAAAAGCAGCTATGCCCTGACTCTAGCCAAAGATATTATAAAGCCCCATAAAACCCCTTCAAAAAAGGCCCTTTTTCTCGCAACTGCCTCTCCAAAGGACAAAGAAATGCAAAAAAGGATTGAGGCCCATAAAAGGGAACGAGGCGAGCTTTTTCACACAATAGAAGAAGAGTTTTATCTTGCAAATTGTCTCAGAAATAGGGCAGGTAGCTTTGATGTCATTGTTATTGATTGTATCACCATGTGGATAACAAATCTCTTTCTCAATAAGGAAAAGGAGCTTGAAAATGAGATAAAGGACTTAGAAAAGCTCCTTAATGAGCTAACCACTCCAACAATCATGATTTCAAATGAAATAGGACTTGGAATAGTGCCGGAAAATAAAATGGCAAGAAAATTTAGAGACATATTGGGAAAAGTTAATCAGAGGCTTGCAAGGCTTTCAACTTCTGTAATATTTATGGCCGCCGGGATACCGCTAAAGATTAAGTGATAAAAAGAGGTACATTTTCACCATGGACAGACTAAAGGAAATAATAAGCAATATAAAGCCTATTCAAAAAAAACTGGAGCCAGTAATAAAGGCTCATTTAAATAACCTTACGAAACCAAAGGGAAGCCTGGGAAGACTTGAAGAATTTGCCCTAAAATATCTTCTTATGACCAATAAAGTCATGCCTGAACCTCTAAAAAAGTTTGTCCTTGTCTTTGCAGGGGATCATGGAATTACAGAAGAAGGAGTAAGTGCATTTCCAAAGGATGTTACCTTTCAAATGGTAAAGAACTTTCTTGATGGTGGAGCGGGGATAAATGTTCTGGCAAGACATGTGGGAGCACAAGTAAAGGTAATTGATATTGGGGTTGACTACGATTTTAAAAACATGAAAGGCCTTATTCACAAAAAGGTTTCAAGGGGCACCAAAAACATGGTCAAGGGACCAGCCATGTCAAGGGATGAGGCAATTTGTGCAATTCTTAATGGTGCTGAAGTTGCAGAAGAAATTATAAAAGAGGGGGCCACAATTCTTGCAACGGGAGAGATGGGGATAGGAAATACTACCCCTTCCAGTGCCATTACAGCAGCAATTTGTAAAAAATCACCCCAGGAAGTAACAGGAAAAGGGACAGGCATTGATGAAGATGCCTACCAGAAAAAGATCAATCTTATAGAAAAGGCCCTGGAGGTCAATAGACCAGATCCAAATGATCCTATTGATTGTCTTTCAAAGGTTGGTGGGTTTGAAATTGCCGGAATATGCGGAATGATCCTAAAGGCAAGCGAACTTAGAGTGCCAGTTGTGGTTGATGGATTTATTTCAGGTGCTGGCGCAGTTCTAGCAAAGGCCCTTTGTCAGCATGTGACAGATTATATGTTTGCAGGTCATCAATCTGTTGAAATGGGACACAGGGTTCAAATGGAGTATCTGGGATTAAAACCGATTTTAGATCTTGATATGCGACTTGGTGAGGGAACAGGTGCAGTCCTTGCCATGAATCTAATTGAGGCCGGACTAAAGATATTTTCAGAAATGGCTACCTTTGACGGCGCAAAAGTAAGCCCAGGAAATGAAGCAGATACTTAGCCCTAAAGGGCCACATGAAGCCCCATCTGATAATATATCTCTTTACGGATCTCTTTTAGTTCACCTTTTGTGAGATCTCTTGGATGTGGAAAATTAAGGATAATGTCCCTTTTTATCTTTGAAGGTCTATCACTAAGGACGATTATCTGGTCTCCAAGCTGGAGGGCTTCATCAATGTCATGAGTAATAAAAAGGATAGTCATGTCAAACATGGCATGGACATTTACCATCTCTTCTCTCATCTGAAGCCTTGTTACAAAATCAAGGGCCCCAAAGGGCTCATCCATAAAAAGGATATCAGGGTTTGAAATCAGGGCCCTGGCAACCTCTGCCCTTCTTCTCATTCCGCCTGATAGCTCATGTGGATAATGATTTTCAAAGCCCGTAAGCCCCACGAGCTCAAGATATTCATCCACCTCACTATCCCATTTCTCTTTTGATTTACTTCTTTCTTTAAGGCCTATCGCAACATTTTGCCTGGCTGTAAGCCAGGGGAAAAGTCCGTCTTCCTGAAAGACAAATACATGCCTTTTACTTGGCCCTTTCACCCTTTTACCATCTATCACTATTTCACCGCTTGTCGGCCGGTCAAATCCCGCAATTATCCTTAAAAGTGTTGATTTTCCACAGCCTGATGGGCCTATAAAGCAGGTAAAACTTCCGTTTTTTACACGAAAATTCAAACCATTAAGGACAAGACACTCTTCCTTATAGTGACATTGACTTAAAAAACGCCTTTTGGCCCTTCTTTCCAGATAGATCTTTTTTAAGTCCTTTACCAGAATCTTATCTTCCACTTATCTCCTCATCTGGCTCCATTCAACACTTGGGAATCTCTCGATCTGCCTTATAAATATATCAAGGATAAGACCAACAATGCCTATTACAATCATCCCAGCAATTACCTTGTCCATCCTGAGGGAATTTCTGGCATCTATTATGAGATATCCAAGCCCTGACTTCACCGCTATCATCTCTGCGGCAACTATTACAAGCCATGCAGTACCAAGAGTAATGCGTACCCCCACAAGGATTTCAGGAAGGGCAGCAGGCAGTATCACCTTTAGATATAAGTCCCTGCCCTTTAGGCCAAAATTTTTGGCAACTCGAAAATAAATGGGCTTAATATTGGTGACTGCACTCATGGTAAAGACCAGCATGGGGAAAAATGATGCAAGAAAAATAAGAAAAATTGCTGGCTTGTCCCCGATTCCAAACCACATAAGAGCAATGGGAATCCAGGCAAGGGGTGAAATGGGTCTTAGAAAATTTATTATCGGAGTAAAGGCCTTCATTGCAAGTAGATTTCTTCCAAGGAAAAGGCCAATGGGAATAGCTGTAAAGACTGCCAGATAGAACCCCCAGGTGACACGAAAAAGGCTAGCAACAGTATTTTTTAAAAGCTCTCCTGAAACCAGCATGGACAAAAGAGCAGACAAAACCCTTTGAGGGCTTGGAAGCATATATTCAGGTATTTTAAGGCCAAGTTTTATTCCCTCCCATAACAAAATTAAAAACAAAAAGGCCCAGAGAAATGAAAATCTTCTCATTTCAACCACTCCAGGTAGAGTCTGCAAGGAGGTACCTCTTTTATCAGTCCATACCTTTTCATCATCTTTCCAATTTGAATAAATTCGTCTTTTTGGGGTATTAAATCCCTGTAAAATACCTCCTTTTTTTCTAAAACTGCCCTTATGAGACCTTCCGGAAGACCAAAGAAGTTAGCTGTAATGATGGCTGCACTGGTCCTATTTTTTTCTACCCAGCGAGCCTGTAAATAAAGTCCTTTTATAAGGCTGTTTATAAGCTCTCTTTTTTTATTAATTGCATCATCCCTTACAACTAAAATACTGGATATAAAATTCGGCCAAAAATCTCTGCTTCGCAAAAAGATTCTTCCCTTTTGGGTAAATTCACCCTGGGTGGCGTAAGGTTCACCCACGATGTATGCATCTATGGATCCAGAGGCCATAGCTGAGGGCATATCGGGTGGAGGAAGCTCAACAATGTTTAATGAATCTGGGCTGACACCATTTTCTTTGAGGTATTTCAAAAGAGTTAGGTTCTGGGTGCTAAACCTGATGGGTATGGCAACGGTCTTTCCAATAAAGTCCCCTGCCCTTTTAATATGGCTTTTTAAAGATACAACAAGACCCGTCCCTTCCCTGTGTCCCAAAAGGGCAATCTTGACGGGAACACCCTCTTCCTGAAGCGAAAGAGCAATAGGTGCGAGAATAAGGGCAGCATCAAGTTCTCCACCCTTAAGGGATTCAATCATATCAGGCCAGGAGGAATATTTGATAGGGTCAATTCTGGTTTTTAAATAATTATCCCTTTTTAAAGTTACTGGCAAAAGAAGATGGCAGGTAATGGGGAGAAAGCCGATACGCAATAATTCCCTTTTGGGGGCGCTTTCTGAATACGAAATATAAAAATGTAAAAGTGTAATGAAAATAAGCCAAAAAAGGGCCAAAAAAAGGGCTAGTATCTCTGACCTCGGCCTTTTTAAAAAATGAAAATGGCCCTCTGACTCTAAACCTATTTTTTTTGTCTCTAGCCTCCCCAAATTAGCTTTCCGTTTTCATCATACCAGTCGTTTCCATCCCCGCCGGCCTTGACCACATCGCTTTTGGCCAAAAGCCCTTTAAGACCATCTACCCTGTTATCAATCTCTCCAAATAAGCCAATTGGTTCCATTAATCTTTTCAATTCAGGAAGCCTTTGTCTCCACTGATCCTCGCCTAACATTTTTTCAAAGGAAGCAAGTTTTTTGAAAAATTTCCCAATTCCAACGGCCTTCACATGACTATTGCCTTTAAATACATCGACCTCTTCAATTTGACCGGTGTCTGGTGCCTTGATGACAACTGTTGTTTTGTCCAAAAGCTTCAGGGAAGTTAAAATGGTACTTTTTTTAAGATCACTGAATTCACCATTTAGGTTGCCTTCCTTATCGGAAAGGTTTACATGAGGATCTCCCCATATGGTGGTTGAAAGCTTCGTAAACTTGTCAAATATCTTGACAGATGAAGCACTTTCCATGGAAATAAGATAGCGTCCTGTATCAATATTTTTATCATCAAGTTTAATGAGACCCTGATCATCAAGGTCCTTTGAATAGGAAAACTGTACTGTTTCGGTCTGTTCTAAATGAAATTCGAGGTGAAAATCAGTTTGATAGATTGAGCCATTAAATTTTATAACTCCTGAATAATCAAAGGAAAAATCGACCTTTTGACTGTTTATTCCAGAAAAATTAAAGGATTTAATGGAATCACTCCCGATATCATCAATACCCATCATCTTTTTTAGAATTAGGGACTTGAGCATATCCTCAGGACTTAACTTGCTCGCATCCATATCAAGAAAATCCTTATATTTAGAAAGCCCCTTTTCAACTTCTTTCATTATGTCTTTAAGCCCAGGCAGGGAAAGAGCAATATCCTTAGAAGAACTTAAAGGCAGCCTTCCTCCCTTTATAGTTTCAACCTTTGTGTATGTGGCAGAAAAAGAAAGAGATAGACTTGTGGTCTTTGAATAGGAAAGACTTAAGGTATCCCCATTATAAGAGGGCTTTTCTGGACTAGCTGTTGCTTCTTTTGTAGATGGAATAAAATTTTTTTGTGGTCCGTTACTGCCTTGTCCTTTTAGATCAAAAGGCAATGGGAAAAAATCTTTACCTACTAAATTTAATAACCTCATTTCGCCCTCCTTGGCAAAAAGATTTTCTGTTTTTAGGTTTTAATTCCATTTAAAACCCTTATATTATTATTCGGGAAAAATGGCCCTTAACTTCAAAAAGGTACTTAAGGAAAAAGAACAGGACAGATGTGCCCGATGCGGCGCATGCCTTTCCTTTTGCCCTGTCTATCAAATAACTCTCAAGGAGAGATTTTCACCTAGGGGGAAAAATCTTATCTTAAGAAGGTTTAAGCCTTCTAGGAGAGAACGCCTCATAAAAGAAACCGTTTCAGCATGCCTTCAATGTGGGGCATGTGAGGTCTTATGCTCGGCAGGGGCGGATATTGCGTCCCTTATCCGAAAAAAAAGAAAGGAAGTAAGCCATCTAAAAAGTGTACCTTCGTCTCTTTTTTCAATCTGGAAAAAATTTGGGGATGAAAATATAGGGCTTTTGTTTTCGAGACTCTCTAAAATCTGGAGTGACCACCTTTATTTACCTCAAGAATCAAAAGACCTTAAGCCTTTTTTAAAAGATACAGAAAGATATGAGATAAAATATCCGCCATTAATTGAAACACAAAAAAGAGTAATCCTTTTCCTTGGATGTTTACAAAATTATCTCTTTAAAGACCTTTCATTAAGGCTTTTAATGCTTTTCCCATCAAAAAATCTCATAATTCTTGAGAAACAAACTTGTTGTGGCCTTCCGGCATTCAGTCAAGGCGCCTTTAAAGAAGCAAAGGCCTTTGCCCAAAAAAACCTTTTGCTAATAAAAGATATTAATTTTGATGTTCTTTTGACACCCTGTGCCTCTTGTGCCTCAATGATAAAAAAATGGCACCTGCTCTTTAAAGGTGACCAGGGATTCTTTAATCTTTCAAAAGAACTATCCAAAAAGACCTTTGAATTAAGCAGTTTTTTAATAGAAGAAAAAAACAATCTTATGGGTGGGATTGCAGATATTGGGGGAAAAATATTCTTTCAGTTACCCTGTCATCATAGATATGATCATGATAATAAAGATAGCATTTTGGATTTTCTTGATGCCTTTGGCTTTGGATTGAAAAAAGAGGACTTTCTTGACTGCTGCGGATTTGGAGGTATTTTTTCCTTTTCAAATCCTAGCCTATCAGAAAAGATTTTCAAAAAAAATATCCTCGAAAGGATAGATAAGGAAAAAGGACAAAAGACATTAATTACCACCTGTTCTGGATGTCTTTACTGGCTTAAAAAGAAACTTTCCAATTTCCCAAACGTAAAGATAATTCACTTAATGGAACTATTCGAAAATGAAAGAGATTAAGGACCACTATTTCTTTAAAGCAAAAAAAGAGGGCTATCCTGCCCGATCGGTTTATAAGCTTATTGAGGCCCAAGAAAAATTCAAGTTCCTTAGACGGGGACAAAAGATCCTTGACTTAGGGGCTGCCCCAGGTTCATGGTCAAAATACTGTCTCAAGATAATAGGGAAAGAAGGAATGGTTCTTGCCATTGATCTTCATAGTCTCAGACTATCTTTTGAAAATCTTAAGTTTTTAAAGGCTGACATATTTGAAATAGAGCTTGATGAAATTAAAAAGAAATGGGGTGAATTTGATGTCATCCTCAGTGATATGGCACCTAAGACATCTGGGAGAAAGGATGTTGATCATTATCGTTCCATTGAGCTTGCCCAAATGGCACTAAACTTTTCAAAGGTGCTCTTAAAAAAAGAAGGGGTCTTATACTGTAAGGCCTTTGACGGAGAGGACTTTCCAGCGCTTAAAAAAGAAATGCAGACCGTTTTTAAGAGCGTAAAGATATTTAAGCCAAAAAGCTCAAGGGTTGAAAGCGTTGAAAAATTTCTTTTTTGTAAAGGCCTTAAAAGGTAACCTTGCCTGGTATTTATATTCACATCCCCTTTTGTAAGAAAAAATGCCTCTATTGCAGTTTTGTTTCCTTTGAGAGGAAACTTGATCTAGAAGATAAATACTTTGCCGCCCTTTTAAAGGAAATAGATATTGCTTCAAATGATCAATACTTAAAAAATCTGACCTTTGATACAATTTACTTTGGCGGTGGCACCCCATCCCTTGTTAAGGCCAGAAATATTGCCCTTTGTCTTAAAAGACTAAGGGAAAAATTCACCATTAAAAAACAGCCTGAGATATCTATTGAACTTAATCCCGAATCTGTAAGGGAAGAGTTCCTTAAAAAATTAAAGAATGAGGGGATCAACAGGGTAAGCCTTGGTGCTCAGGATTTTACCGAAAGGGGCCTAAAGACCCTTGGAAGGGTACACTCTAAAGATGACATCCATGTAGCTGTAAAAAAAATAAAAAAGAGCGGGATAGAAAATCTTTCACTTGATTTGATCTTTGGAATCCCCGGGCAGAACAGAAAATGGCTTTTAAAAAGCCTTGACGAAGCAATAAGTCTTGGTCCAAAACATCTTTCATGCTATGAGCTTACCATTGAGGAAGGAACAGAATTGCATAAATTAAAAAAGACAAAAAGCTTAAAACTTCCCGATGAAGAGACCCTCCTTGAGCTTACGGTCACCCTTGAGGAATATCTTGAGGAAAAGGGACTTTTTCAATATGAAATCTCAAATTTTTCAGTCCCAGGTTATGAATGCAAACACAACATAAATTATTGGCTTGTAAAGGATTACCTGGGTCTTGGTTGCGGAGCAGTATCTTATTTTAATGGGAAAAGACGCTTTAATGAAAAAAACCTTAAAAAATATCTCAATGCAATTGGAAAGGGGCAACTAGCATTAAAGAAGATTGAAATACTTGATAGAGAAAAGGCATTCAGGGAGGCCTTTGTTATAGGGCTAAGACTTATTAAAGGCATAGATACAACATCTTTTAAAAGGCGTTTTTCAATTGATCCTTTTCAATTTTATAAAAGTGAACTTTCCAATATGCTTAAAAAGGGGCTTTTAGTGATAGACCAAGATGGAAAAAATATAAGGCTTACAAAAAGGGGCAGGTATATCTCAAATTATGTCCTCAGCCTCTTTGTTTAAAAAAAGGGCAAGTCTTCTTCCTATATTCCTTTTGGCCACATTTCTCCTTTCGTGCTCGTTTCTCCCAAAAGAAGTTAAGGAGACGGTATGTAGTCTTGACATAAAGATATTGAGCTATCATGTGGCCAGACACTATGTATGCATAAAACAGCTGGTAAGGAGGCTTTATGCCAAAAACCCCAAATATATGCCAGATAAAAGGGTGCAAGAACGAAGAATAATGGCCATCTTTGAAGACAACAAGTTTTCATATCCATATCCTGGACTCTATTACATGTTTTCCCATGAAATTTTGAAATCGGCCTTTAGTCAACAACCTATAATAAAAGATAGAATCTTTTTGATAGGACTTGGGTTAAAAAAGGCCATTGATGAGGCCTATGACTCAGGTCCAGGGCCACTTATAACTGGCTGTCAGATAGATCCTAATAGACTTATAAGACTTTATAATAATATAAGTCAGGTAAACTGGCGTCTTAAAACCTATAAAGACAAAGATGGAAGGCTACTTTTTGTGACAAATGAAAGGGGAGGAAATGGTTATATTAACATGGGATTTGAGGTACTCTTCACTAAGATATTGACTAGAGTTCAAGATGATATTTATCTTAGGGGAGGGCTGGAAAAATATTTGACATTCAGACTGAGTTCCATGTTTCTATCAATTCTTTAAAGTATATTAGGAGAAAAATATGTCCCACGAACCTGAAGCCTACTTAGACGATTCTCAAATGCTTACTGATGAAAGCACCTTTTGTTTTTCATGTACCCCTGAAAAGAAGTGCTTTACAAGATGTTGCTATGACATAAATCTTGTGCTCATGCCCTATGACATACTGATGCTTAAAAATCACCTTGGAATGAATTCTGGAGAATTTTTAAAAAAATATACCTCTGTCCATGTTGGCTTTGGCTCTGGACTTCCAGTGGTTACACTAAAAATGGAAGGGCCTTATCTGAAATGCCCCTTTCTTGAAGAAGGTAAAGGGTGCACAGTCTATGACGCAAGACCAGGAGCATGCAGAACCTATCCCCTTGCAAGAATGGCAAAAAGAAGCAAGGAAAAAGAAGGAGTGGAAGAATTTTATTACATAGTCAGAGAACCCGATTGCAAAGGTTTTAAGGACTGCAAGGAATGGACAGTTAAAGAGTGGAAAGAGAACGAAGGCATTGAACCCTACAATGAAATGAATGACATTTTTGGCGAGCTTCTTCAGGCTAAAACAGAATCAAATATTGAACACCTTACGGCAGATCAGATAGAGATATTTTACATGGGCTGCTACGATATCGATAGTTTTAGACAGAGTTTTCTTGAAGGCCCTACTCTAGAACGCTACATGGAAGATCCTGAAGTAATTGAGCGTATTTCAAAGGATGAAAAAGAGCTTTTAAAATATGGTATGAGATGGGTAAAAAAGAAGCTCTTTGAAGGAGGTTGTCTGGCCTGTGGCAGTGCATGCAGTACAAATGGATAAAAAAGCAAGAAAAGAAAAGCTGTTTCATCCTGTTACTATTTTTATGGTGGGGCTTGGCGTTCGCTTTGCCATGGATCTTTTGGCAGAATATATTTTAGAACAAAAGAAAAGGAGGGAAAAATGTCATTAAAGGCCTATATCCTAATTAATACCCAGATTGGAAAGACAGCAGATGTCTTAAATACACTTAAAAAGATGCCTGAAATAAAACACTTGGACATAATCATGGGCCCCTATGATATTATTGCCCAAGTAGAGACTGGATCCCATGACGAGCTTTCACAAATTGTAATGAAAAAACTTCAAAATATTGATGCCATAAAACATACAATGACGTGCACTGTGGTATCAATGGAGGATATTAGTTAATTTCAATTTTATTTTTGGATGGATTGGAAATAGCCAGTAATAGCTCTATTTCACCTTGGGAGAGAGAGGTGATTGTAGCAATATCAGAAATCTCAAGTCCTTTTTTGTAAAGGTCAAGGACTTTGTACTTTACGGTCTCAGGATCTCTTCTTTCCTCTTCGAGCTCCTTTTTAGAAATACTTTTTGTTACTTCAACACGTTCTTTTAATATATCTTCCAATTTTCCATAAAGACCTTTTATTTCGTTTAGCTCATTTATTAAAAAATCAACTTTTTTGGGGGTTAAGATATGAATCTTTCTATATAGGGTGATTATAAGTATTAATAAAATGATATCTACAAGGATGGATATTGCACCTAGAAAAAGTGAAATATTCACTTTTTAGACCCTGAGATCAATACGGATGTTTGTTGAAGGCGTGGATGCTTTTTTATCCTCTTTTTTCTTTTCTTTTGACTGACTTTCTGGTCCCTTCTTATCTTCTCCCAAACTAACCTTATCTTTCAAAGGTAACTGCCTTTTTTCTTTATATTTTTCTTTATTTTTATTTTGTTCTCGTTCCCTTCTACGACCTCTTCTTTCTCTCTTTATGCTTGAAGGATGAGGTCTTATTGGGGCAATTTGTATCAGCGGATAAACTTCATTTACAAAATCATCAGCCATTTATCTTAAAAGATATCCCATTAGTCTTACATCACTTACCTTAATCGGAGAAAGCTCCTTATTTAATTTATTTAAAATGGGCATTCTAAATCTTTGAAGCACATCTCCCTTAATC
>WFZZ01000179.1 GCA_015489315.1 Deltaproteobacteria bacterium
CTATACTGCTAAGACCTTTAAGACTCTTTATCACATCAAGTACAAAGGTCCATGGAACATTATCGAGGGCTAAAGTAAGGGTTCCCTTTACTCCTTCATCTACTACAATATTTTTTCCACTAACTTGACCTAATAATCTGAAAACATTGTGTAAATCTACTTTATAGAAATCTACACTGATCTTTTTAGGAGCACTCTGTCTATCACTTTTATTTTTAAAATTATCGCTCTTGACGAAATTCTTTTTTAAAGATTTCTTAGCTAGCTTTTTAGTGCTACCTGGTTTTCTGCTTTCAAGTTCCTTTAGCCAAAAATTAACATCTTTACTCGCTATCAAAATTTTATCTTGAGAAATAGATGGATTAGGAGACAAAAGTCCTAAAAAAATTATTGGAAGGGACCAAAATATAAAAATTTTTTCAATCAACTCTTTGACATATTTATCTTTTTGAGCCATTTTCCTCCTCCGGATGGAGATATAAAACCCTGTCCCTATGGGTCATTTTTCCTCTGATATCCTGTACTTCTTCTCGGACAATTACCTTGTCTCTATAAATGGCAATAACCTTTCCATTGTGATATCCAATTCTTGTACCTTTTTTGAGAACATAACCTATACCTGAAGCGTCTTGAGCCATGGCCAAACTTTCTCCACCTGGCTCAAGTACAACTCCAACAAGGGTCAACTGACCAACATCCATGCATTCGAGGGGCGTATTACATTTTTGAGGCCTTTTATCCTTTTTATTTTTAATTTTTACAGATCTCTTAACCTTAGAGACCGTAGTTCTAAAAAATGGCATAAATGGATCTGGCTTACCCAAAGGAGAATAATGGTACTCTACTGGTGCCAAAAGCCTTGCAAGACGCCTTTCGTATTCTTTTATCCTCGGAGAAACTTGAACCTGAGATTTAGAATGGTCTTTATTGCCATTTCGTATAACATTCTTATTTTTTGCATTTACAAAGGATTGAAGGCTTAAAGACAACAAAAAGCTTATAAGAATTAATAAAAAGAAATTTAGTTTTATTTTGATATTACCGATCATCTCTTCTTTTTCTTTGTCTTATGAAGTTTTTTTTGTTCCTTAGGGGTTAAAAATCTATATGTAACGGCCGTGCACTTAGTATTGACAACCCACGTACTTCCCCTTTGAACAAGATTTAAATCGCCTTTGGAACTGGAGGTATCAGCGCCAGCGGCTCCCTTTCCTTGGCTGCTACCACCCTTTGCCTTTGAACTTACCTGGCTCCAGATCTGAGAGCTTTCCTTTGCCCCTCCCATTGTTACGTCCTTGATGTGAACAATTCTTGCCATGCGACTGACCCTGTCAAAAAAGACAACTGTGTTATGAAAAGGCCCTCTAAATTCAAGAGAAACCGGAATACTTGCGTAAAAATCATGTACTTGTTCCCTACCTGGACGAAAGGCCTGAAATTCAAGTCTTGCCTCATTACCAAGTGAAGAAATCGAAGTGAGCACAGAAGGAATATCTTCCTTTTCAGGGAGGAGTCTTAATGCCTGTTTTAATATCTTTTCCATTTCCTTAAGCTCTTTTTCAAGCCGAGGAATCTGTTTTTTTTTGGTCTCAAGGACAGAAATTTCATGTCTTAATTGTGGAATTTTTGAAGAAATGCTATCAATTTCTCCCATTCTCACCGACAAAAATAGATACCAAAAAAGGGCAATGGGGATAATCCAGGAAATCACCAAAATTAGTATCTTTTGCCACAAGGGCATTGAATATACTGTATCAAATATTGTAGATGGGATTTTTAATTGTAGATTTGTCTTTAAAGGCATATTTTCTTGTTAACTCCTTAAATCTACAGTCAAATCAAATGACATGAGTTCATGTCCCTGAATATTTTTCCGCCTTGTGGTATTTAATTTCACCTTTTTTGTGAATTTGGAGGCATCCAGACGCCTCATAAACAATGCAACAGTGTGGTTATCCATGGCGATACCAGAAACATGAAGAGTTTCTCCCTTAAGGCTCAAGTTTGTTAGCCACATCCTGTTAATTGGCAAAGAAGTGACCACCTCATCCAAAATTTTGACCGTTTTGGTCCTACCTTGTTGTAATTTTTCAATGGCTGAAAATTTCGTTTCAATCTCTTTGCTTTTTTTCTTAACCTGGTTGATTTTTTTATTTACATATGAAAGTTTAGCCTTCCTTGCTTCTAATTTTTTTAACTCTTCTCTTTGAATAGAAACCTTTCCCTGAATGGCAAAACCAACTGCAAAAAGGGAAACTGACAACAGAATTAATGAAAGAAAATAAATGGATATCTGCTGCCTAACAGACTCTCTTTTTTTCCATTCCCTTACTGGTAATAGGTTAATGGCAATCACTATTCGACACTCCTTAGGGCAAGACCCGAGGCAATGGCCATTTGGGGCTCAATTCTCTGAACATATTTTTTATCAATTTCCTTTGGTATAATTAGTTCTGAGAGACAGTTGAACTTTTTAGTCTCGAGTCCTAATTTTTTCGTAAATATTGTCTCTATTCCACTTAAAAGAGAAGTTCCCCCACTTAAAAATATACATGTTGGCTGACCGTCATTTGGAGAACTGGCTTTATAGAAATTTATTGCCTTACCAACTTCTTCTACCCAAAGATCAACAATTCTCACAATGGTCTCACTTACTTCCTTTTTTAAAAGGTCATCTTTTGTACCGATGATCTTGACTTTTTCTGCTTCTAGATTGTTTAAACCTGTGGCCTCTTCTATAGCCTCTGTTAGATGCTCTCCTCCAAAGGCCATATCCCTTGTAAAAACAGGCATACCTGATTTAACGATGTTAAGATTTGTTTTTGTGGCGCCTATATCAATTAAGACTGCCGCCTCATCACTCCTGCCATATGCCATTTCAAAGGCATTTGCTAAACAAAAGGCGTCAACATCAATTATAGAAGGGATAAGTCCAATGGATTCCAAAAGATCTGCATATTCATCCACAATTTCCTTTTTTGCTGCCACCAAAAATATGTCACTTTCACCCCTTTCCTCATCCATTTTCAAAATGCTAAAATCGATATAGACCTCTTCAATTTCAAAGGGTACGTATTTTTCAGATTCAATTATAAGATTTTCCTCGATTTCTCGTTCAGTGAGATAAGGGACATTTATTCTCTTTACAATTACAGAATATCCAGAAATGGATGCAGAAACCCTTTTCAATTTGGGTGCACAGTTTGAAATTAAATTTTTAAGACATTCCTCTACTATCTCTCGTTCCTTGAGGGAACCATCTACCACTGCCCCTTTTGGAAGAAGAGTCCTTCCAACCGTCTTAAGACATCTTTTGTCTCCAGAACCCTCAAACTCAATAAGTTTTATGGTATGAGAACCTATATCTATTCCAAGGGTAGGTTTTTGTTTTGGCCTAAAAAATGATTTCAAGGAAAAACTTTTCATTGCAATTTTATCTTTCCCTTTTGTTTATGTATTAAACGGTTCGGCTTCATTTATTTTTTTCTTAAGCACATTAAAAAAACTTGTCTTAATAAAATTGAAAGTTATCATTAGAGGTCTTATCTTAGGCATCTTGTTATAATCTTTAAAAATTACTCAAATAATTTTAACCATGTTTGATATTGAACGAATAAGAAACTTTTCAATAATTGCCCACATAGACCATGGAAAATCCACCTTGGCGGACAGAATCCTAGAATATACGGGCAGTGTTACAGCTCGGGAAATGAAAAAGCAATTTCTGGACCAAATGGATCTTGAAAGGGAAAGGGGTATTACCATAAAAGCCCAAACAGCGCGTCTATTCTATGATGCCAGGGATGGAAATAGATACCTTTTAAATCTGATAGATACCCCTGGGCATGTTGATTTTTCCTATGAGGTGTCAAGAAGTCTAGCAGCTTGTGAAGGCGCACTTCTTGTAGTGGATGCGACCCAAGGTGTTGAGGCCCAAACACTTGCTAACGTATATCTTGCACTAGAAAATGACCTTGAAATCATACCGGTGATAAATAAGATAGATTTGCCAAGTGCAGACCCTGAGGGAGTTGCAAAACAGGTAGAAGATATAATCGGCCTTGATGCCTCTGAAGCTATTTTTGTGAGTGCAAAGGAGGGCATAGGCACAAAAGAAGTATTAGAGGCAATAGTAAATAAAATCCCTCCGCCAAATGGCAAACCTAATAACCCCTTGCAGTCTCTTATATTTGACTCATGGTTTGATTCCTATCAGGGCGCAATAGTCCTGGTAAGAGTTGTTGAAGGGACTCTTAAAAAAGGAATGGGCCTTATGATGATGTCAAATGGCAAAAAGTATGAGGCCCTAAGGATTGGCGTATTTGCCCCTCACAGTGTGGATGTTGAAACCCTTGGACCAGGAGAAGTTGGATTTGTTGTGGCCGGTATTAAAAATGTAAGGGACACCCAAATTGGCGACACCCTTACAGATTCGAAAAGGCCTGCAAAGGAGCCCCTTCCAGGTTTTAAGCCTGTAAAACCAATGGTCTTTTGTGGACTTTATCCTGTGGATTCAAATCAATACGATCAGCTAAAGGAGGCTGTGGAAAAACTCTGGCTAAATGACCCTGCCTTTTCATACGAGCCGGAAAGCTCTGCTGCCCTGGGCTTTGGTTTTAGATGCGGATTTTTGGGGCTTTTACACATGGATATTGTGCAAGAAAGGCTTGAAAGGGAATTTGAGCTTCAGCTTATCACCACGGCACCTGCTGTTGCATACAGAGTTGAGCTTACATCAGGCGAAAGGATCACCATTCACAACCCGGCACAGATGCCGGAGGCAGGAAAGATTAATTCCATTTATGAACCCTTTGTGGAAATGGAGATATATGTCCCAAAGGAATTTGTGGGACCAGTCATGACCCTTTGCGATGAAAAAAGAGGAAAGCAAAAGGACATGACCTATTTGACTGCCGAAAGGGTCCTTTTAAAGTACGAACTCCCCTTTAATGAAATTGTTCTTGACTTTTACGATAGACTCAAATCAATAAGTCGAGGCTATGCCTCCATCGACTATGACTTCCTTGATTATAGACCAGCAAATTTGGTGAAGCTTGATATCCTTATAAACAAACAGCCTGTTGACGCCTTGTCTGTAATCGTACACAAGGACAAGGCCTATTACAGGGGAAGGGAACTTGTGTCGAAACTCAGAAAGATTATTCCAAGGCAGCTTTTTGAAGTAGTAATACAGGCAGCCATAGGAAGTAAGGTCATTGCAAGGGAACGCATACCTCCCTTAAGAAAGGATGTCACTGCCAAGTGCTATGGTGGAGATATCACAAGAAAGAGAAAGCTTCTTGAAAAACAAAAGGCTGGCAAAAAAAGGATGAAACAGGTGGGGCAGGTGGAAATTCCCCAAGAGGCCTTTTTGAGTGTTCTTAAGGTTTAAAATCGTCAACCTTGCAATATCTATTTATGAGAGCTAACATAGCCGTCCAGATAAAATGGAATCATTAAATTCAAAAGACAAATTCTTATCCACACTCAAGGAATATGCCCAGGCAATTGTAATTGCCCTTATTTTGGCCCTTTTTATAAGGACATTTGTGGTCCAGGCCTTTAAGATCCCTTCTGGCTCCATGATTAAAACCCTTTTAATAGGGGACCACATATTGGTAAATAAATTTATCTATGGGGTCAAAAATCCTTTTACCCGTGTTACCTGGATTCCAATAAATAGTCCTAAAAGAGGTGACGTGGTAGTTTTCATCTTTCCGATGGACAGGAGCAAGGATTTCATCAAGAGAGTGATCGGCCTTCCTGGAGATGAGATAAAGATAGTTAACAAAAAAGTCTATGTTAATGGGAAGCTATTTGTTGAGCCGCCTGGCGTTCAACATACAGACCCGAATATTCTCCCGGCTTCTGTTAGTCCTAGAGATAACTTTGGCCCTATAAAGGTTCCACCAGGGAAGATCTTTGTCATGGGGGACAATAGAGATCAGAGCTTTGACAGCAGATTCTGGGGGTTTGTACCCCTAAAGGATGTGAAGGGAAAGGCATTTATCATTTACTGGAGCTGGGATTCTGAAAGATTTGCGCCCAGACTGGGCAGGATTGGTCATCTTATTCATTAAATTGAAATTACCAGGATAGTTCAAGTTAATCTTGTATTTTCCCCTTCTTGAGAGTAGGTTAATTGCCCCATGAAAAAGGATAAATGGAAGGCAATAGATAAGGCAAGAAGGATTCTCGGCCTTACAGAAAAGGCTAGCAGGAATGAGATAAGGCAGGCATATATGCGCGCCTGTAAGCTAAATCATCCCGATATTGCCACTTCTGGGCAAGAGAGCGAAAAAGAGATTTCAAGAATAAATGCAGCCTATCGACTCTTAATGGAATATGCAGACAACTATCGAATAAATTTTATGCCTAATGAAGACGGTATGGACGATACTGACTGGTGGTTTTACCATTTTGGACAAGATCCTATTTGGGCAGGAGAAAAAGAGGAGTAAAAATGGCACTTGTAGTTCAAAAATATGGCGGAACCTCAGTTGCTAATACCAATAGAATAAAGAGGGTTGCCAAAAGGGTAATAGAGCGAAAAAAACAAGGTGACGACATAGTGGTGGTTCTTTCTGCCATGGCTGGACAGACCAATTATCTCATAGATCTTGCTCTTGAGATGCAGCCTCAACCGGACAAGCGAGAAATGGATGTGCTTTTGTCCACTGGAGAGCAGGTTACAATTGCTCTTTTTTCAATGGCTGTAAAAAATCTTGGTTTTGACGCAGAATCCTTTTTAGGATTTCAAATACCCATAGAGACAGATACGGCCCATACCAAGGCAAGGATAAAGAATATTCCTACAGATAAGCTTAAAAGGGCTCTAAAACAAGGGAAAATTCCGGTGGTTGCAGGTTTCCAAGGAATTGATGCTTCCGGAAGCATCACCACACTTGGAAGGGGTGGCTCAGATACAACGGCAGTTGCAGTAGCAGTTGCCCTAAATGCAGATGTATGTGAAATCTATACAGATGTAGACGGTGTTTATACAACTGACCCCAACATCTGTCCCAGTGCTAGAAAAATCGAAAAGATTTCATATGAAGAGATGCTTGAAATGGCGAGCCTAGGTGCCAAGGTCCTTGAGATACGCTCTGTAGAGTTTGCCATGAGATACAACATGCCGCTTCATGTTCGATCAAGTTTTACAAATAGTCCTGGCACACTGGTGGTCAAGGAGGATAAATCCATGGAAGATGTTTTGGTTTCAGCAGTTACCTATAGCAGAGATGAGGCCAGAATCACAGTAAAAAAGGTACCTGATAAACCTGGTATTGCAGCAGCGCTTTTTAGCCCCATTTCAGAGGCCAATATAGTGGTAGATATGATTATCCAGAATACCAGGGAAGGAAATCTAACCGATATGACATTTACGGTTCCCAAAAATGACCTAGAACAGGCATTGGAAATAGTCAAAAAGACTGCTGAAAAAATAGGGGCAGAGGCAGTCGTTGGTGACAAAAACATTGCAAAGGTTTCAATTGTTGGGGTTGGTATGAGAAATCATGCAGGTGTTGCCAGCAAGATGTTTGATATCCTAGCAAGACATGGCATAAATATCTTAATGATTAGTACTTCAGAAATTAAGGTTTCATGTGTTATTGATGAAAAGTTTACCGAGCTTGCAGTAAGGGCCCTTCATGAAGGTTTTGGCCTGGACAAAGAGGGCTTTAGTGAGGGTTAATGAAAAATGACCAGACGTGTTGATATCTACGACACAACTTTAAGGGACGGTACCCAGGCGGAAAATTTTAACCTTTCTGTTGAAGACAAAATTAGAATTGCAATAAGGTTAGACGAATTCGGGATAGACTATATTGAAGGGGGCTGGCCAGGATCAAATCCCAAAGATGAAAAGTTCTTTTCAGAAATAAGAAACTATTCACTCAAGCATAGCAAGATATCTGCCTTTGGAAGTACTCATCTAGCCAAAAATAAGGCCCATGAAGACAAGAATCTAAAGGCCTTAATAGATGCAAGGACTCCTGTTGTCACCATATTCGGAAAGAGCTGGGACATACATGTAAAAGACGCCTTGAGAATTAGCCTTGATAGAAATCTTGAAATAATCCATGACTCGGTGGCCTTTTTAAATCAAAATGTGGATACAGTCTTTTATGATGCAGAACATTTTTTTGATGGATTTAAGGCAGATAAGGACTATGCCATATCAACGTTAAAAAAGGCAAAGGAAGCGGGGGCAAAATGTCTGGTTCTCTGTGATACCAATGGGGGGACTTTGCCCAATGAAATAAGTACAATCATTGACGAGGTAAAAAAAGAGCTTGGAGATAATACGGATCTTGGTATCCACTGCCATAACGATTCTGAAATGGCAGTTGCAAATTCCATTCAGGCAGTTCTTTCAGGTGCCCGGCAAGTCCAGGGGACAATAAATGGTTTTGGAGAAAGATGTGGCAATGCTAACCTTTGTTCTATAATTCCGGCTCTTGTACTTAAGCTTGGCTACCAATGTGAGGCCGGTAATAACCTTAAAGAACTCACCAGCACTGCCCGTTTTGTCTATGAAATCGCAAACCTAGCCCCCAATAAATATCAGCCCTATGTTGGAGCCAGTGCCTTTGCTCATAAGGGAGGAATCCATGTAAGTGCTGTGCAAAGAAATCCTGAAACCTATGAACACATAAGACCAGAGCTTGTAGGGAATGTACAAAGGATACTGGTTTCAGACCTTTCTGGAAAAAGCAATGTAATAGCAAAGGCAAAACAGTTTGGCCTTGATCTATCAAGTGACGACCCACTGGTCCTAGATATTGTTGCAAAGCTAAAGGAGCTTGAGGCCCAGGGGTTTCAGTTTGAAGGAGCAGAGGCATCCTTTGAACTTCTCATGAGACGGGCAAGTGGAACTCTTAGAAAGTATTTTGATCTTCTGGCCTTTAGAGTAATTGATCAAAAATGTAAAGAAGAAGAGCCTCCTCAAGCAGAAGCTACTGTCATGGTAAGGGTTGGAGGAAAGGTGGAGCACACAGCTGCAGTAGGGAACGGGCCAGTAAATGCCCTTGACAATGCCATTAGAAAGGCCCTTGAAACCTTTTACCCTCAGCTTAGGGAAATGACCCTGGTGGACTATAAAGTACGTGTGCTTCCTGACAGCCCGGGAACAGGGGCGAAGGTTCGGGTGCTTATCGAATCAAAGGATGGAAAGGATAAATGGGGAACTGTAGGAGTTTCTCATGATATCATTGAGGCAAGCTGGCAGGCCCTTGTGGATTCAATATGTTATAAATTGATGAGGGATGAAGGCAAAAGACAATAATTTTTTAAATGATTACGTTTCCTTTCTCTTAATTCCCCTTTTTTTGATATGTTTTATATCCTTGAAATCCTTTTTAGCTTTTACGAAAGCCAATACAAGAAACGTCCCAATTAAAGGATCTTTTCTTAACAATAACATTCTCTTCTTTGAGGAAAGACTACAAGATATCAATGAAGCAAGCCTTCCTGAATTGATAAGGCTTCCTGGAATCGGCCTAAAAACTGCTCAGGCCGTAATAGGCTTCAGGGAAAAGGCTGGGATTATTTGGGATATTTCAAGTCTTCTTAAACCCTTTGGCCCTTTAAATGACAGGGAATTTCAGGTAATTTCATGTTACTATGATGTAAGTTTTAAAGAATAAAGGAGTATCAATATGTCCTATGGTGATGTAAATATCATTGCAATGGCAGGAAAAGGTGGAACAGGTAAAACCACCATTACAGCACTCTTGATAAAATACCTGGTTGAATCAAATCTCACGCCTGTTCTTGCAGTTGATGCAGACGCCAATGCCAATTTAAACGAGCTTCTTGGTCTTCAAGTAGATGTGACCCTAGGTGAAATAAGAGACAAAATGAAGACAGAAACCCCACAGGGTATGACAAAAAACGAATTTATGGAAATACATATTAACCAAGCTGTCATAGAAGCAAAGGGATTTGATCTTCTCGTAATGGGCCAGCCAGAAGGTCCAGGGTGTTATTGCATGGCAAACTCCATTCTTGCACAGGTTATGGAAAGGCTTTCAAAAAATTATAGATATCTTCTCGTTGATAACGAAGCTGGAATGGAGCATCTTTCAAGACTTAACCTCAGGAAGATAAATACCCTTTTTGTTATCTCTGATCCTTCTTCAAGGGGAGTGCTTACAGCGGCAAGAATAGCAGATCTCACAAAGGCCCTCCAGGTCCAGGTGGGTCAAAAGGTCCTTATTGTAAATCGTGTCCCTGAGCCTCTGCCTGAATCCCTTGACCAGCATGTCAAGGATGCAGTGGAAAAGACCGATCTCGTCTTCGGTGGCTATCTACCTGCAAGTCAGGAAATATTTCAAAAGGAAATGGCACAGGAATCTCTCCTGGAACTTTCCTCAGAAACTCCAGTAGTAAAAAAGGCCTTTGATATATTTAAAAGGTTTATTTCCTAGAAAAGCCTGTCTTTCAAAGATTCAATAAGGCGGTATGACCTTGGTTCTTCTTCCAGACAAAAGCTATGCCGCCTTTTAAGATAACTCCAAAGCTCTCGCTTATTGCTATTTGTAATCTTTAATCTGAATATTCTCGATGGCTCACAATCTGTAAGATAGCTTAAGGACTTAATTGAAGAAAGGTGTATAATATTACCATTTCTATTTTCACAACATGATAGACAAATTATTTGTCCTGAACCTAACGAATAGGATACAGAAGGATCCTTCGGTTCCTTTCCGCAGAATTTACACCTTTTTAAAACTGGCAAAAGCCCCACTGCACTTAAAAGCCTTACCTTATAAGCAAGTGTAAGAATAAATGGGTCCTGCCCATCTTCTAGGCTCAAAAGATACCATTTTAAAAGATCAAAAATCTTGTCATCCTTTTCCCCTTCCTTAAACCACATATCAGTAAGCTCAAGGACAAGGCTTGCCATTAGAAAGCTTAAATAGTCGGATCGTATCCTTTGAAAAGGTTGAATTGTAAGGGAATTTTCGAGAAAAAAAAGGGAATTATCTCCCTTTTGACGCATACTTATCTTAACAAAACTAAAGGGTTCAAGGGCATTCATAAACCTTTTTTTGCTCTTTTTTGCACCCTTGGCTATACCCTTTATCTTTCCATGGCCCTTTGTAAAAAGGGTAACTATAAGATCACTTTCACCAAAGGATTCCCTGGAAAGAACAAATGATGGGCAAGTGATCTGCCGCATTATTAGATGCTTGAATTATTTATTGCTACTCTTAACCGTATCTTTAGTAAGATTGGCGTTGTCACTATTATTTGGCGAACTTTCCTTTACTTCTTCTTCTAAAAGAATGTCTGGTGTCTTATTTATTTTGTTATTACTGCCTGTTATGCTACCCTGCTGATCATTTAAAGACGAAGTGACATTAACACTAGGGGATGAAACATTTTGGGAACTTTTTTCTGAAAAGAAATAATAATAGACACCGCCAAAAATGAGAATTATCAAAATTGCCAATAGTAACCAATAAAAAGGACTTGATTTTTTCTTTGGCTCAATATGAAATTTTGAATCAGGTATTTCTTGAGCAGTAGGAATCTGCTTTTCCTCCCCTTCAAGGTCTTCTTCCAATCTCAATATTGCCTCTTCAGGGTCAATCCCTATGTATTCTGCATAATTTCTGATAAAACCTCTTACAAAGACCTCTGCAGGAAGGTCGTCAAATCTATTTTCTTCTATAAGTTTTAGCCGTGCAACAGATATCTTTGTCCCTTCTGAGATTTCTTCTAGGGTAATTTGCCTAAGTTCCCTTTCTTTTTTTAAATATTCGCCTACAGTCTCCTTTGCCATGTTAGTTTGCCCCTATAATAATATCCGAATGGTTGACTTGGCCCTCAAATCATTTAACCATTCCTGAAACCTTTCATTTATGGCCTCACGATAGAGCTTGTTCCTTACCTCTTCCATTTCAGTTGGATCAATATCTATCTGTTTACTATTTGAGATACCAGAAAGCCTTAAGATTTCAAAACCCAACTTTGTCCTAATTACCTTAGAATATTCTCCTGGCTCTAACTCTTTTACAACCTTTTTAATATCAGGAGCCATCTCATCTATACTGAAAATTCCAAGCCTTAACTCTTTGGCTATGGAATCATTACTGGAATATTTTTGGGCAACTTCATTAAATGGAATCCCCTCTTTAAGGGCCTTTAGAGCCTCTTGAGCCCTTTTTCTCGCCCGCTCAATATCCTTTTTGCTTTCAGACTCGGGAACTATGCAGATATGGTCAATAATATAAAAGGGACCTTCATAGGTTGTTTCTCCACGCTCTTGCCTAATATAATCCCTGACCTGTTCATCTGTTATTACTATCTTTGAACGGACTTGGGCATTAATTAATTGCATTCTTTCAAGCTGTTTGGCCATTTGCCTCTTATATTGTTCCAGAGTAAGCCCCTCTTTTTTTAATTTCTCTTTAAATTCTTCAAGAGTTATTCCATTTGATTGACAAATTCTTTCAATTGCTGCATTTACATCTTCATCTGTAACCTTGATCCCAAGCTTTTTTATCTCTTCATCAACTAGGTAATCATCTATCATTTGAGGTAAAATCTTTGCATAAATCTGTTGTTTAATCTTTCTTTTTTCCTCCTCTGTGGCAGAATCATCTAGATATTCCTTTAGAAAAGGGGCAGCCCTTTTTTCTAGCTCAGAAAGAGTTATTACATTCCCATTCACTATGGCAACAATTCTATCAACTATCACTGCATAAACTAGATGCAGGTGAAATAAAAGAAAAAAACTGACTATAATCCCTAAAATTATTAAATTTTTATTCATGATCTTCCTTTTATTTTTTACTTCACTAAAGAACATTTTGAATCAAAAATATTTTTCATTAATTAGTAAGTTTAATCAACTCTTTCAACAGTCTTATTACCTTTTTGGT
>WFZZ01000180.1 GCA_015489315.1 Deltaproteobacteria bacterium
ATTTCCACCTGTTCATTTTTATAGAAATTATCTTTTGGTGATGATTCCAGTGCAAAATAGGTTTTTTTCCCATCTTTTTTACCAAAAACAAGGTCAAATCCCCACCTTTTAAGAGAAGAAAGAGAAAATTCCCGTTCCTTTTCTGGTCTTCCAAGTGTTTCAAATACTAAGGTGTGATTTATCTGCATTTGTCTTAACTCGTGAATTTTCATTTTATCCTCCTAAGTTTTCTGAGTCATACCGTTATCAAACCTAATCATCCTTTAAGAAATGTCTAGGGCAAACTGAAGGATTCAATATGTTATTTTGTTGATGGTAGGAATCGTTATTTAGGTTAACCTATTGAAATAATAGTAGATTTTAAAAAATGTAAAAATTTTACTTGACTTTTTAGAAAACGAACTAACTTTAGTAAGTATCATTAACTTACATTTATGTAAGGAAATAAATGTAAAAATTTTACAAAAAAGTAAGGAGAGACTTTATTATGTCGGAATCAGAAAATGCTTTGGATAATACCTTTAAATGGGGAGACGTTGGGAAAAATTGGAAGTATCATCTTTTATTAGGTTTTTTCTTTATTGTTGCAGGAACAATTGGGCTTGTTTTGACCCCGCTAGCTACCCTTTCATCAATCCTCCTTTTTGCCTCTTTTATGATGATAGGAGGAACATTGCAGTTAATAGAAGCTATTAAAGCAACAAAGGGATGGAAAAGTAGGCTTCCACACATAATTGGAGGAATCCTATATGTTGGTGGTGGATTTATATCAGTCTGGAATCCTGTAGCGGCGTCTCTTGTACTGACTCTTCTATTGGCAGCATCCATCTTTGCAGTTGGTATTTTTAGAATTGTAATCGCCTTTCAGCACAAAAAAGAGATTTCCGATTGGGGAATATTGCTAATAAATGGACTAGCCTCCATGGCAATAGCCATCCTGATAGGGATGGCATGGCCCTATTCAGCAATATGGACCCTTGGGCTGTTTATTTCCATTGATCTAATATTTAACGGTTGGAGCCATATTATAGTTGCTATAGCTGCAAAAAAGGCAGAAAAGTTTAAACCTTCTGAAGGTCACAATGGCACAATAAGTGTCTCAGCTTAAATTTTTTGAACTAAGGAGGGGAAAAATGATTTCCGTAAAAAGAGAAAGGTTTTTAGCGACATTTTTAGCTTTTTTAATTCTTTTGGTTGTTCCATTCAGCGCTGGTTTCTGTCAAGAAAAGGTTGTTGAAAAAAAGGGTCATTTAAAGACTTCCGCTCAAATATCAGAGAGGGCGGTTGAAAAGGAAAAGAAAAAGGCAGCACACATTAAAGAAGAATTGAACAAGAAGGCCATAAAGGCAGTAGCGGATACCTACAAAGTATTGGATTTACTAAATCAGAAAAAAACAAAAGAGGCACTTGATCTCCTTAAAAAGGTAATAGGAGAAATGGAAATAATTCTTACAGTCAATAAGAATATTTCTCTTATTCCTATAAACAGCTATACTGTTGTGGTAGATACTGATCTTAGTCCCAAAGAGATTTCAAAAAAGATAAGCGAAGTAAAGACAAAGCTTAATCATGGAGATATCCAAGGGGCAAGGAATCTTCTTGATACCCTACAAAGCGAGATAGACATAGTCATAGAGAATTTGCCTCTTGCTACCTATCCAGATGCAATGAAGTTAGCTTCAAAGTACATTATCAATGGGAAGATTGATGAAGCCAAGAGTATTCTTCAGATAGCCCTTAACTCCATGGTGGTAAAGAAGATAGTTATTCCCATTCCACTTGTTAGGGCGTCTGATCTGATCGATGAGGCATCAAAGGTATCAAAGACTAACAAGGAGCAGGCACTTAAATATCTTAATGAGGCTAAAAAACAACTAAGGCTTGCAAGGATATTAGGATATGGTAAAGATGATCAAAAGGTATATAGTGATTTACAGGAAAGAATTGACTCCATAAAGAAGGAAATAAAGGGAAAAAATAAGGCAGCCAAGATGTTCGAAGAGCTCATGAAAAAGCTTAAGGAGTTCAAGAAAAAGCTTGTGTCATCTTAATAATTACTTTAAAAAACTTTGTTAAATTAAGCTCACAGTTATTTCTGTGGGCTTTTATATTTAAGGGGATAGCCTATAAAAACTGACCAAAATTTTGTTTGCTAAGCATGTAAAGTACATATAAAAACCTAAGTTAGGGGGAGGAGACGACCTCCCCTTATTTCCCATATCATCAGATCCAGTATACAATTCCCCAGACAATTATCCTAATACCTGTTTTTTTATGAATTGTTTAAGTTCTTCCAGAGCTCCAAAGTATTTATCCTTAAGAGATGTATTGCTTTCGAGCCCGGATTTTAAATCCTTTTCTGCAAAATCTTTATTTTTAACAGATACATTTCTAAGTTTTATTAAAGAAAGCTTGCCAAATTGGATATTTTCAAATTCGTTTATAATGCTTGTAAGCTCATTAAAGAGCTTTTCAGGAATGAAAATGGCACTTTGTTCAAGCATCTTTCTGGTTTCGAGAACCTGTTTGGCCATCTTTTTGGCCTTTTCCCTTGAAGGATACTCCCATAGCTCTCCAACAATTGTTTTAAGTTCAACCAACGATACCCAAAGGCCATTTAAAAGGTCAAACTGTTCTGGAAGATGTGCCTTTTGAGTCTCCTTGACAAAACTGCTTAGCACATCATTTTGGGCCTTAATCTGGCCTATTTCTTCTGTAATCTTTTGGACCGCATCTGAAAGGGTATTCTCGACTTGTGAAATTTTTGAAGAAAGCATTTCCAGTTCTTTTGTATCGACAGCCGGGCCACTTGTTTCAATTTTTTCTATCTCACCAAGGGCCTTTTGTAGTTGGTCTGCGATCTCCTTTTTCAATCCATCAAGGCCTGAGTTAAGCTCTGTAAGCCTTCCTTCAATCTTTTGAATATCTTCGGATGAGCTTTCCCCTTTATCTGTTCCAAGTTTACTGAACTCTGAAATGGCCTTTTGAATGTTTTCAGAGACATTTTTCTTTACCTCTTCAAGTACCTTTCCAAAGTCTTCAAGTTTTGTCGTGATCTGTTTTACTTCTTCTTTAAGGGCCCCTGACTCTTGTTTTTTGATATTCCTAATTTCATTGGCAGCACCTTGCATCTCGGTTGCTATCTCTTCCTTGAGACCTTTTAGACTTCCACCAAATTCCATCAACTTGGCAATTGCCTTTTGAATCTCATCCTTTATTTCATTAACAGTATTTTGATAGGTTGCATGAGGCGGAAGATATTTAGTTAACAATAAACTAAGGATGACTGCAAAAAAAAGTGTAATGACGTCCATTTTTCCCTCCCTTTAGGCTTTTTTATCAATTTATCCCTACTGGGATATTAATATCTTTCAAGTGGACCAAGTACCCCCCATTGATTCATCTGGTCTTTATAGCGTCTTCTGCAAGGTTTTGGATTTAAGAACAATCTATGGGTAAACATTCCACATAAAAAGCCACCTGCATGGGCCCACCAAGCTATTCCACCAGCCTGTTGTGGTGATAAAAGGGACAAAGTGCCGCTAAAGACCTGCTCGAGAAACCAAAAAATCAGGAAAAAGACTGCAGGAACCTCAAAGAAAAATGGAAAAAATAGTATTGGAATCATTATTATGATCCGTGCCCTTGGAAACAGCATGTAATAGGCACCCATGACACCTGCAATAGCACCGGAAGCACCTATTGTGGGAATGGTGGAATGTGGATTTGTGTAAATTTGGACAAAAGAAGCAACAAGGCCACAAAGAAGGTAAAAAAGCAGAAACCTTGTATGCCCCATTTCATCTTCCACATTGTCCCCAAATATCCAAAGGGTCCAAAGATTTCCAATTATATGTATCCATCCGCCGTGAAGAAACATGCATGTAAAAAGCGGAAGAATTGCCTTGGGAACAAGCCCTACACTTATTGCCCATTCCGGATGTGTATATCGGGCAGGGACTACACCAAAATAATAGAAAAGCCTTTCAAGAACAGGATGAGGAAGACTTATTTCAAAGAGAAAGACAATAAAACATATGCCCATGATGGTCCAATTCATCAAGGGCGGGCAGCGTCTTGGTATGCTATCTTGAATTGGAAACATTTAGCTCAAGTATATTGATTTTCAGGCTTAAGTCAATGGACTTAAAAGAATGGGTAAGGACTCCAACAGAAATTATATCTACCCCCGTTTTAGCTATCTCTCTCACATTTTCTAAGGTCACCCCTCCAGATGCTTCTAGTAACACTTCTTTACGAATTTTTTTTGCAACTTCTACTGCCTTTTTTATTTGTTCCGGTTTCATGTTGTCAAGCATAACTATATCTGCACCTTCATTTATGGCTTCTTTTAGGCCATTAATATCTGTTACTTCTATTTCCACCTTAAGGGTATGTGGGCTATAGCTTCTGGCCCTTCTAACCGCATCTTTTATGGACCCTACTGCAGCTATGTGGTTGTCCTTTACGAGGATTCCATCCGAAAGGTTCATTCTATGATTACATCCTCCGCCAATTCTTATGGCATATTTTTCAAGGATCTTAAGCCCTGGTGTGGTTTTCCTGGTGCCAACAATTCTTGTATTTAGATCCTTGATCCTTTCAACAAATTCCCTTGTAAGGGTGGCTATGCCACAAAGCCTTTGGAGAAAGTTTAGGGCCACTCTTTCTGCCAGAAGTATGGAAGAAACCCTTCCCTTTATTACCAAAAGTTCCTGTCCCTTTTTAAAAAAAGAGCCTTCAGAAAGGGCCTCTTCGAAGCTGATGGTATCATCTACCTGTAAAAAGGTCTCTATGGCCACAAAAAGACCGGCCAAGATGCCATCTTCTTTGGCGATTATGCGTGCACTTCCCCAATTATCTGGATGAATAAGGGCAGAGGTAGTGACATCTCCTGTACCAATGTCCTCCTTAAGTGCCCTTTTTACCGTATCCTCAAAAAGAATCTTTGGAATTGGAGGGTTATCCAATTTCTCTGAGCATTTTTTCATGGTCATCGAGCTTTTCAAGTTTTGCAGTTAAGGCCTCCTTTTTGGCCCTTTCCTTTTCAACAATGTCTTTTGGAGCCTTTGAAAGGAAGTTTTCATTGGAAAGCTTTCCTTCAACCTTTTTAAGTTCTTTTAAGGTCTTTTCCCTTTCCTTTGAAAGCTTTTTGAGCTCCATTTCAATATCAACAACACCTTCTAGGGGGATGAATATCTCGATCTCCTGATGTATAAAAGATGCAGCCCCTTTAGGCCTTTTAGATGCGTCATTTATCCTGGAAATTTCTCCGACCCGCGAAAGAAGCTTGATTTCTTTTTCATGAGCGCTAAGGACTTCTTGGGCTAGTTTACTGTGTAAAAGGACAATAGCCTTAAGCTCCTTTCCTGGATGTATGCCAAGTTCAGCCCGTATATTTCTAATACCAGATATGATCGTCTTTAATAACTCAATTTCCAAAGGTGCCCTTTCAAAGTCCCAGTCATCCCTTGGCGAAGGAAATTCAGATACCATTATAAAGCCCTTTTTACCTGGAAGATGATGCCACAGCTCTTCGGTTACAAAGGGCATAAAGGGGTGAAGAAGCCTTAATG
>WFZZ01000181.1 GCA_015489315.1 Deltaproteobacteria bacterium
ACTATCTACTTGGCTCATTATGGGATGACTTCCAAGATAGACAAAGCCATTTTTCCCATCAATGCTGATAAAATCCCCAAATCGGATGCAATTTCCATTTATCTCGGCCTTACTTTCTGTTTCATAGACCTTCATTTGTTCACATCCAACAACACAGGTCTTATCGAGCCTAAAGGCAACAATGGATGCGTGGGAGGTCTGGCCACCCTTTGAAGTCAAGATGCCATCTGCCATTGAAATCTCTTTTATGTCATCAGGAACTGTATCGGAACGGATCAAAATGAGCTTTGTATTCGGCTCCTCTTTTCTAATGGCCTCTATCTCTGAAAGGTTAAACACTGCCTTTCCGCTAAGAGCGCCTCCAGAAACCCCTATTCCCCTTGTTAGATAGCTCTTTTCAAGCTCAGAAGATGGGACAAAGACATTTAACTGCCCCCTTCTCTTGGTAATCATATCCCTTGTCTGGAGAATATAGAGATTTTCATTTTCAAAGGTGAACTCAATTTCCTGGGGGGTCCATTTCTTTTCAAAAATCAAATACTTAACCACACTTAAGAGATCATTGTATATCTTAGGAAATTTTACCTCCAGGCTTTCGTGGGGAGATAGTCCAAGTTCTTCACTCTGTTCAATGGATATGGGGCTTGTGGCCACAAGCCCACTGACGATATCTTCACCCTGGTTGCCAACAGAATAGTCACCCCAAAGGACTATTCTATCAAGTTTCTTGTAGGGGTTTGCAGTAAAAAGGACCCCAGTGCCGGACGTAGGTGACAAATTTCCATAGGTCATGGTCTGAATAATGACCGCTGTCCCCCAATGGTCTGAGATCTCCATTATCTCCCTGTAGGCCCTTGCCTTTTCAGAATCCCATGACTTCAAAACCAATCTTATAGAGGTTAAAAGCTGCTCAAATGGGTCATCTTCTATTAATATGCCTCTTTCTTCCACGGTCTTTCTATACAAAAGGGCGAGTTCTTTCATCTGCTCTCCGGTGAACTGCCTCTTTTTATCAACTCCATATCTTTCCTTATGCCCCTTCATGAGGGCAGTAAAGACATCTCTTTCTAGACCAAAGGACATGGCCCAGGACTGGATGAAACGTCTATAGTTGTCCCATGCAAACCACTTATTCCCATATTTTTTATAAAGCCCCTCTGCAATCTCAAGATTCATTCCCACATTTATAATGGTTGACATCATTCCAGGCATTGAAATGGCAGCTCCACTTCTGACAGAAAGAAGGAGAGGGTTGGAAGGGTCCCCAAAACGTCTTTTTGAAAATTCCTCAATCTCGGTAACGCCATCTCTAACCTGGCGTCTAAAATTGTTATATGCACCGGGAAGTTTATAAAATAGGGAATAATATCTAAAGACTTCTGTGGTCACTATCACACCTGGCGGAACATTTATTCCCTCCTGGGCAAGAAGCATGAGATTATAGCCCTTGTTTCCAAGCTGTATCAGATTGCCAGTGGATTTATCAGGTCTTTGGATGGAGCAAAGGTCCTGACCTGGATCATAGCTTAGGAGCATATCAAGCTCTTTTGGAGACAAAAACTCCCTTTGGCCACTTAGAACATGATAGAGTCTTGAGACAAAGTTATCCAGATGCTGAAGACCAAAGGTGGAAGAGATAAGACCCCTTAAAAAGGCCTCTGAAACCTGATGAATCACTTCCTGTATGGAGGCATCCCTTGGGAGATTGGCCCTAAATTTTGGAAGAAGCTTATCGGGCCAAAGTTGCCTTATGATTTTATTTAGATTTTCCTCATGGGGGCTTAAGTAATAGACATAAATCATGTCTTTTACGCCCTCTGAAAGGCCCTTTACTATGTCCAGATACTGGGTAAAGGAAAAACGTCTCACCCCAAGGGACTTTTCCAACAGAGTGAGGTAGGTATCGAACTTTTTGGAATAGACTCCATTTAATTGAACAGCACGCCAAAGAAGCTTCAGGTATCTTAAGATATTTACAAAGGTGCTTCTGGTGATAAAGGGCACATCTACTTCTGCAATGAGGCGCTCAAAAAATATGTTTGCAAGGTTTTCAAGCCTAAATGTAAGGCCAAGGGCATCAAATTTTTTTTCATGGTATTTTCCATACATGGACGGGATGTCTGCTGCAATGTGCCTTTTATGATAAATGGCCTCATGGGCCTCAAAGCGTTCTTTTGAAAGGATGATTTTTTTTAACTTTTCAAGCTCCTCAAGTATTACGGTCAGGGCATGTTCATTGTCTTTGGACTCTATTACCTCCTTAATCCTATCCATGCCCTCAAAGCCCAATTTTTTGGCCTCGTCCAAATAAAAATTAATCTCCTGCACCCCAAGGTGATATTTCATGTATTCAAGACGATACATCTTTATTAGAAGCTCAACCCTTCGTTTATCCCTTGGGGGCACATCCTCAATCTCCTCAATCAATTGCTTTATATCTTCATCAGTTGTGGATAAAAAAATATGCAACTTTTTGGCAAAGGGCTCTAAATCAAGTCTTTGGGCAAGGTGCCTGATTATCTTGTGACAGTGATCCACAAAGGGTCCGTGTGTGCTTATCTGTTCAAGGATCTCAAGTGGGAGATAGGGCTCTAGGCCATCTTTTATCTTGCTATACCAAAAACAAAAGATCGCCTCGATAAAATCGACTATAAGGTTATTGCTTTCTACATGGCTTTGTTTTCTCAAAAAGTGGATAAGAAGGTCCTTTCTCTTACATATCTCGTCAAGCTCTGTGGACACATCCCTTAAAAGACCTTCTGCCCCGATTTCGTTAAAATAAACAGGAAGAGATCTAGCAAATTCTTTAACCAGGTTATAGATGGGCTCTATATCGCTATTTAAAAGCTTGGTAATGTCCCGTTGAAAAAGGTCTGTATCCTTGATACAGGTTCCGCCAAGCTGAAGATTTATGGTAAGGGCTGAAAGAAGGGTGGAACAGACCTTTGGTCTCTGACAGACAAGATCGAGCCAGGCCCTTATGTTTTGAAGATGTGCCGGGTTTGAAAGGACATGCCATTCAAGGTCAACTCCTTGAACTCCTGGGGTTTGGAAACCGAATTTTACCACTTCTTCAAGGAATAACTCAATGAGCCTCGTGTTGTCCCTTTGAAGGATTTCAGTCCCCAGGGCATTTATGCACTGAAGGGCGGTTCTTGGATGCTGGCCGATTTGCTGTTTTAAAAGATTAAAGCTTTTTGGAATTACTCGTCTCAGCTCGTCAAAGTCTGCTGTCTTTACAAGGCAAAGGAGATTTTTGTTTAACTGCCTAAGGACCTCTTCGTGAATTATCTTAAGGCCCTTCATCTCCACCATGTGGAACAAAAAGAGGAGATATATGGAAATACCCTCGACTTCCTTTCCCTTCTTGCTGTCAAAGGAAAGACGACAGGGCATATTTCCGAGGGCTTGGGCAATCTCCTTGTATCTTCTTACAATATCTACATGCCCTGGAAGCTTTGAAAGCTCAATAGCAGCTTCTTTTCCATTGAATTTTTTGTCGATCTCCTTAAGCCTTTCTAAAAGCCCTTCAAAATTTTTATGGCTTACTGGCTCAAGAAGCTCCATTATCCTGTTATAATCTTCTGGCTCAATCCACAGTCCATAGTTTTTAAGGCTTGCTCTTAACCATTTTTGAGGTCCATCTACAGAAAGCCAGTAGTTATAAGTAAAGCTTCTCACTCTTAAAAGGAGCTCTTTTAACCATTTCCAAAGCTTCTTTGTATCTTTGTCTTCGTCAAGCCTCTTTGAAAACCTCTTTACGAGTCGGGCTATTGGGTGAAAGCTTGTTGCTATTCCCTTAATAATCTCATCATCAACAGTGGACAGTCTTTTAAATATCTTTGTAAGAGCAGGTACAAGTCCATTAAGGATATTATCATCAGTAGCAGAAACTATCTTTTCAATATAGGCCAAAAGGCCATCTACAGCCCTTTTTTTATCTTTTGTCCTTGGGGCATTTTTTATAATATACCAGAAGGCTTCAAAGAGGGCAGAACATGCCCCAATGCCATATTCTGAACGAATGTAGGTATTAAGATTTTTCAGTGAAAAGGCCCTTAAATCATAGGTTATTGCTGCCCAATTTTTATAGGGGTGATGAAGTTCAAAAAGAAGATTTTCTGCCTGTCTGAAAACACCCTTATAGTCCTTAACAGCAAGTTTTAGGACCTCATATTTCGGTAAGATCTTAACATCTTTAACCTGTGTCTCTTCAAGATTTCTTAAAAGGGCCGATGATTCCTGTAGTAACTCCATCATGACTAGACTGCCTTGTTTTCCTCCATGTATATAATGAGATCAAGAAGCCTATTTGAATAACCCCATTCGTTATCATACCAGGCCATTACCTTTATTAGCCTGGAGTCAATCACCCTTGTACATAAACCATCAACTACTGATGAATGTGGGTCTTTGATAAAATCCGTTGAGACAAGTGGTTCTTCTGTATATCCCAAAAATCTGTTTGCTGCAGACTTTAAGGCCTCGTTCACCTCTGGAACAGTTGCGTCCTTTTCCACTTCAACAACCAGATCCACCAGGGAGACATTAGGCGTGGGAACACGAACTGCAAGGCCATCAAACTTCCCCTGTAGCTCTGGAATTACCTTGCTGACTGCTGCTGCTGCCCCTGTCTTTGTTGGAATCATGTTTACTGCAGCAGCCCTAGAACGTCTAAGGTCGGTGTGTGGAAGGTCCAAAAGCCTTTGATCATTGGTATATGCATGGACAGTAGTAACTAGACCACGAACAATTCCAAATCTATCCATAATTACCTTAGCCACAGGTGCAAGACAATTAGTGGTACAAGATGCATTTGAAATGATCTTGTGATTTACTGGGTCATAATCATCTTCATTAACCCCCATAACAATGGTTATATCTTCACCCTTGGCAGGAGCAGATATTATGACCTTTTGAGCCCCGGCCTCTAGGTGTCCAGATGCTAGGTTTGCGTCCCTGAAACGCCCTGTTGCCTCTATAACGTAATCGACTCCAAGTTCGCCCCATGGAATTCCAGAAGGCTCTCTAAAATTTGTGACCTTCACCAATTTCCCATTAACTTCTATTCCTTCATCAGTAGGTCTTATGTCTGCATCCATTCTGCCCATGACAGAGTCGTACTTCAAAAGATGGGCCAGAACATTATTTTCTGTCAAATCATTGACAGCAACAATCTCAATTTCCTCAAACTCGGGATACATCATGGATGCACGATAAACATTTCTTCCAATCCTTCCAAAACCATTTATTCCAACCTTGATAGCCATGGCCACCTCCTTTTCCTTTAAAGAATTATTTTATCTTACGCTAACCATTTAAAAAAATTAGTCCAGCTCTTTTAACATCACTAAAGACCTAAGCCTCTCATATTGACCATCAACTGCAAATGAAAAGCCATGTTTTTTATAAAAGCCCTGGGCAAAGAAATTTTTGGAATCTACATCAAGAACTACCCTCTTAACTCCTTTAACTTCGCCATAAAAAAGAATGTTTCTAATAAGATGAGAACCCAACCCCATACTTTGAAAGTTATTATCAATGGCAAAATTCATGATATAAAGTTCATCAAGGACTATCCTAAAACAGGAATAACCTAGAACGTTATGAAAAGGGGAAAAAATAGGTGAAACACACCAAAACCTTGAACCATCCTTTGAACTTAATGTCTCTTCTATGATTTTTAACGACCAGGGCTGAGCCTGGACCCTCTTTTCTATGGCAGCTATCTTTGGGATATCTTTTTTTTGTACTCTTCTAATAAGAACTTTCAGTAAAATACCTTTAATTTAAAATTTGATTAAAGACTAATTCTTTTTTAGAAAAAAGGAAATAAAAAAGGCCGCCTTGATAACTACAAGACGGCCTCTTCTTACCTACTTGGTCAGATGCTATATTAGTCTATCTCTGGGGCAGGCAGATATTCTGATTCCTTAGCTGCAAGGTCTTTAATCTCATCTACCTTTGCCAAGGTTGCTTCTACTGCCTCGTCTCCCAATGATTTAGTTTTCACCACCTGATGGTAAAGTTCTCTTAAGAATGCCACAGGAACGTCTGTAATGGCGTTTCTTGAGTCTGTGCGGGCAGTATCAAACTCCTTGAGGATCTTGTTCTTTGTATCTTCTGATACATGGACCTCAACGAGCTTCAACTCGCCTGCAAACCTGTATTTGATATTATCTCCCAGGCCGGCATCTTTAATGGCCTGAAGCCTTCCTTCATCTAGCAAAACATCTATGAAATAATCTGCCATTTTTGTTACCTCCTCCAAAAATTTTTATTAAAGATCCTTGAGATCTACTTCGAGTTCTTTTTCTTTGTTAATGACGTATTTCTCATTACAGAATGGGTAGTTAAAGTGCTTCCACCACTTAACAACTACCTTAAAGACCTCAGGACGCATAATAATGGCTGGTGGCTGTACACCCTGTGCTACCATACCACGGAGGAAGCTACCACTGAGTTTTTCCCTTTCATGCCCACAGGTCTCACTATAGGCCATTTCCTTACAGGTTGGGCAGAAGGAGAACTCTCTCATGTTCTGAGGCCTGATCTCAAGGCCGTATGGTACATCAGTTGGTGGTGCTGGGAAGCCAAAGCTTGGGATACCCTCATTCCAGAGAATCTGAGTGGACCATTTGTCATAGTATTCGCCTACTGCAGCATGGTCACGGCCGAACATGTGATGTGTACAACCCATGTTCTGACGAATGATTCCATGGAGGAGGCTCTCTAGCGGGTTACCGTAACGCATATCCCATAGACAAATGGTTGGAAGATGACGGGAATTCTTGATGTATCCGCCTGTGTTTACTGCCTCGTGACCTTCGCAGATTGCCTCATCAGGATAGTCACCACGGCGCTTAACACCGATGATTGCGTTAACCAAGATACCATGACATGGCTCAAGGTCGCCTGTGAATGCAGCATTTTTCATCAAGAATTCATGACCAACATGAGGAACGTTACGGGTCTGGTGGTTGATGACTGTCCTCCAACCCCTCTTGTCAAATTCCTCCCTTGCCTTTCTTGGTGGATACCAGAAACGATCAAATGGAGCACGGAAAATTGGCTCATTGATGATGGTGTATTTTCCAGCAAGAACAATTGGATTAAGGCTCTTGTAAATAACCCAACCAGGATGCTTCTTGTTAAACTTTTCCCTGACTACCTCTGGATTGTCTTCTGGGGTCCCGAAGGTCTTGTCGGCCAATTCCTCAGTATCGGAAATCTCCCAGACCTCTTCGATATCCAGTATTGCAAATGGCTTGCCCTTAAGGTTTAGAACAAGCCTGTCACCTGAACCTACACCTAGTTTCTTGAAATCATCCTTACTGATGTCAAATACCAGAGGATATGGGAATATCCACTCATTTAGAAGCCTTCTTTCCTTAAGTATCCTTTCAACCTCTGCCTGGCACATGGAGCCTTCTACAGGGCTAAAGAAGCCGTAGCAGATACTCATGATCTCGCGATAAACATTCCTTACAGGCACTTCACTCTCGTAATGTAAAGTAGGCTTGATATCATAAGTGGGACAGCCCTTGATCATTTTTTTTGCACGCTCTGGGTCCCTAACAACGCGCTCTACAAGTCTACCTCCGTGAGGCAATGGCCTTTGGATTAAAAAACGTGACATTCGGACACCTCCTTGGTCTTTTAAAATAAAATTCCGTATAGGATACGGAAGGATAGCACAAAAAAAAATTGATTACAAGGGAACAAATTTTAGATAAACTTTCCCTGTTCTTAACTAGCGAAAATTATTAGAATAAAAATTCCCGCTCACTGAATATCTATTCAATTTTAATTGAACAAAAGGAAAAAAACAAGCCAAATCTTTTGAAGCTTTAAAAGAAATATTTTACTTTTTAAGAATTTGCGTGGCCTGATTTATGCTTTTTCTGGCATAATCAACAATGGAAGTGGCTGTTTCATAAAAATCCAGGCCATTATCCCTGCACTGGGATAGCCTAATAAGCATGGGAAGGTTTACTCCTGTTATCACCTCAACCTTGCCTTCTTCAAGAAAGCTTAAACTCATGTTGGCCGGAGTCCCACCAAACATATCTGTCAAAATCAAAACACCTTTTCCATCATCAACGCTCTTTATTGCCTTTTTAATCTGATTTTGCATCTCTTCAACGGATCTTGAAGGATCGATAGTTAGAGGAATGAGATTTTTTTGTTCTCCAACAATGAAATTGGTTGTCTCTACAAGTTCATGGGCCAGATTTCCGTGGGCAGCTACAACTACTCCTATCATGTCATCCCTCTTTACTTAGGTCTCTATGGCTGACAATAACCTCTTCTCCACGAGATGTAAACATATCACCTAGCCAACGAGCTATGGCAACACTCCTGTGTCTTCCACCTGTACAACCTATCCCTATAACGAGATATACCTTTCCTTCAGAATAATATCGAGGCACTAGATAACCAAAGAGACCTTCCAGGTGATTCAAAAAGGTTCTTGTCTCTTCTTTTTCAAGAACATATCTAAAGACAGGCTCATCCAGGCCACTTTTTGGCCTTAATTCCGGTTCAAAATATGGATTTGGCAAGAACCTCACATCAAAAACAAGGTTTGCGTCTGGGGGAACGCCATATTTGAAGCCAAAGGATATCACATGTATCAAAGGCTTTGTAAGATCATCCCTTGATGAATACATATTAAGGACAATCTGCCTGAGCTCATGAACATTTTTGTTCGAAGTATCAATATAGTTATCTGCAAACTCTCTTAGCCCCCTGGTTCTAAAACGCTCCTCTTTAATGGCAGAAAGGATATCCCGATTTTTCTGCAAGGGGTGCTTCCTTCTGGTCTGGCTGAACCTTTGTACAAGTACATTGTCATTCGCATCCAAAAAGAGGACCTCAAGATGAAAGCCCATCTCCTTTACCTGAGAAAAGATGGATGCATACTGATCCAAAAAGCCCTTTTCTCTAACGTCCATAACAAGAGCAATCTTTCTTGGGATTTCAGAACTATTTTCTGAAAGAGACAAAAAATCAGGGAAAAGGGCTATTGGAAGATTATCTACACAATAATAGCCGAGGTCTTCAAATGCCCTCAAGGCAGTACTTTTACCAGAACCTGACATTCCAGTAATTACAACGGCCTGAATATTTTTCTTTTTTTTATGGTCCAAATTCAAGCTGCCTTATGATTTCACGCACATTTTCTTGATCCGTGGCCTTTTTTATTTTTGGGAGAAAATCCTGTTGTTTTATTAGTTTGGAAACCTTGGCAAGAAGCCTAAGATAATTGACAGTATCGTTATCAGGGGCCAAAAGGACAAAAAAGGCAAAAACAGGTTGACCATCAACGGCATCAAAGGGAACACCCTCTTTACTTATTGCAACAATGACTACAGTCTCTTCAAGCTTTGGAAGCTTGGCATGTGGAATGGCAACCCCTCCACCAATACCAGTGCTACCAAGTTCTTCTCTTTCTCCTAAAACTCTAAAAACCTCTTCCTTGGAAATACCATCTATTGCCCGGGCTGCCCATTCAGAAATCCTTTTTAGGACCTCATCCTTGTCCTTGGCCTTAAAATCGAAAAAAATGCATTTTTCACATATATAGCGAGATACCTGCACCTACTATGGCTCCAAAAGACCTAAACTTCCATCTTTACGCCAATAAATAACATTTACCCTGTTTGTGCTCGCATTAATAAAGGCTAGAAAATCCATTCCGCTTATCTGCAGTTGGTCTGCTGCCTCTTCAATGGACATGGGCTTTGTATCTATCTTCTTGATGGTTATTACCTGTTCAGGGATTGCTGTTTCATCAGAGCTGACAGACTCAGCCCCTTGCCCTTGAGCCATGTTTTGTTGGGCCTGACGTTTACTTTTTACTTTATCTCTAAATTTTTTTAGCTGCCTTTCAATTTTATCCAAAACAAGGTCTATGGCTGCGCGAAGATCGTCATGTTCCTGTTTGGCTGCTGCCCTGATCCCATCCCCTGTAATGACTACCTCAGCACTCTTCCTGAATTTTTCTGAAGTCAATACAACATTCACATTCATTGGGGAGTCGCTATACTTTTTAAGCCTGGAGAACCTGTCTTGAATGTAGTCCTTCAGCTCGTCTGAATGATCGGTATGGCGAAATGTCACATTGATCTGCATAAACGATTTTCCTCCATTTATCCTAAAAGGTGATCAAATCTTGGGCCGTTTTCTTCTACTCGATGGAAGTATTCCCATCAAGTCCCTATATTTGGCCACTGTCCTTCTTGCAATTTTAATATTGTCCTTTGCAAGGATCTCAACTATCTGCTTGTCACTTAAAGGCTTTGTGGGATCTTCATTTTCTATAAGCCGCTTTATCCTCTCCTTAACACTTTGGGCAGCAACTTCCGATGAACCATCCCTTCTAGGAAGCCCTGTACTAAAAAAGAATTTAAGCTCAAATATTCCTTGAGGGGTATAGACATATTTATTGCTTGTGACCCTACTTATTGTGGATTCATGCATGCCCACATCCTCCGCCACGTCCTTTAAAACCAGAGGCTTCAGATAGGCAATACCCTTGTCAAAAAAATCTTTTTGAAATTTCACAATGCTTTTTGTTACCTTGTAAATGGTCTTTTTTCTTTGATCGATACTCTTTATAAGCCACTGGGCAGATTTTAACTTTTCTTGAATAAATTCCTTATCTTTCGAGTCAATATGACCATTTTTTACAATATCTTTATAATATGAATTAATCTTTAAATCAGGCATATCCTCTTCGTTCAAGGTGACCACATACTCATCGCCAACCTTAAATACATAAATATCTGGTTCTATATATTGGATATTTTCAGAAGAATATGCCCTTCCTGGCCTTGGATCTAAAGACTTTATTACCTCAATGGCCTCCACCACCTCTTTAGGATTTCTTCCAGTGGCCTTGGCAATCTGTTTATAATTGTGAAGCTCTACCTGATGTAGATACTTTGATACTAGCTCCCTAACTAAAGGAGCATCTATTCCCAGATGGTTCAACTGGATTAAAAGACACTCCCTCAGATCCCTTGCAGCCACTCCCACTGGATCAAATTCCTGTATTTTTTTTAGAACCTCCTCAACCTTTTCTACATTTGCACCTGAATCCTTGGAAATCTCTTCGCAAGTGGCCTTAAGATAGCCATCCTTATCAAGATTTCCGATAATGAAGGCACCTATCTTTTTTTCTTCATCTGAAAGATCTGAAAGTTGAAGCTGCCATAGGAGGTGGTCTTTTAAATCTGACTTTGTGGCAACTATGTTTTCATAATTTGGTACTTCCTTTTCTTCAAAAGAATAGGAAGGAAGGGCCCTTTTATATTCATCATCCCATATTTCTTGCCAATTAGTATCCTTTACTGCCTCCTTTTCCCAAGGGGTCTTTTCCTGATCCGATGCGGCAAGTTCTGGAACCTCGGTTTTTTCCCACTCCCTAACCTCCTCATCATTAACCTTCTCATCTGTTGTCTTGATTGCGTCAATCTCTGAACTTGTAGCCTCTTCTAAGACTGGATTAGACTCTAACTCATGACGAATGGTATCTATAAGCTCTAGGCGTGACAACTGCAGAAGCTTTATAGCCTGCTGCAGTTGAGGCGTCATAACCAGTTGTTGGGTAAGTTTTAGATTTTGTTTAAGTTCAAGGGCCATGTTATAAACACTAAAGTGAAAAATCTTCTCCCAAGTAAATTTTTTTGGCTATTTCGCTTGTGGCAATCCGTTCAGGGCTGCCATATTCAATAACCGTGCCTGAACTTACAATATAAGCGCTATCGCACACAGTCAAGGTCTCCCTGACATTGTGATCAGAAAGAAAAATTCCGATTCCCCTATCCCTAAGATTCTTTATAAGACCTTGAATATCACTTACAGCAAGGGGGTCAACTCCAGCAAAGGGCTCATCCAAAAGTATGAACTTGGGATCAGTTGCCAGGGCCCTTGCTACCTCAACCCTTCTCCTTTCGCCCCCTGAAAGGGACTCTGCCAACTGGCTTGAAAGGCCGACTAACCCCATCTCTTCGAGAAGGTCCTTTGTCTTCTTTTTCCTTTCCTTTTTAGGAAGTCTTCTGTTTTCCAAAACGATTTCGATATTTTCTGAAACCGTCAATTTCCTAAACACAGAAGGCTCCTGTGGAAGATAAGTGATCCCAAGCCTTGAACGCTTGTGCATGGGAAGGTTAGTTATATCTATATCATCAAGAAAGACCTTTCCTCCGTCAGGCCTTACAAGACCTGCGATCATGTAAAAGGTGGTCGTCTTACCAGCCCCATTTGGTCCTAAGAGCCCTGTTATTCGAGAACTTTCCAGCCTGAGTTCCACTCCATCAACAACAGGCCTTCCTTTATAGACCTTTTTAAGGCCTTTGGCCTCTAGAAAACTTATATCCTCCATTAGTCGCCTTCAGAATACACCACTGCCTCTACACGCTTTTTGCCGCTGCTTTCAACTATGCTCCTATTCTCATTGATAAAGAGGGTGATTCTATCTCCTGTGACACTATTTGGCCCATCCCAAACAGTGGCGTCCTTTATTAGAAGGATCTTTTCCTGGGGCTTAAGATATATGGCCTTTTTTGCTGTTGCCCGCCTCTTTCCTTGAACAATCTTGAGATGACCTGTAGCAACTATTTTTTTTAGTTTTTTTTTGCCCTTTTTAGAAGACGTGGAAGTGTAATACACCTCCAGTCTATCTGCATAAATGGTCAAGTTTCCGCGCCTTGCAATCACATTGCCACTAAAGACCACCTTGCCCTTTTGATCCATTGCTTCAAGTTTATCACTCGTTATACGTATAGCCTGAGAGGGTTTTGGAGGCGTCTTTTTTGAAAGCACTAGTGAAGGTGAAAACAGAAGGATTGTAAGAATCACAAGGGCCAAAAAATAACATCTTTTTCCTATTATCAATTGCTTCATATTCTAATTGTTCTTTTTACCTTTTTAAGTCTCTATATCTTCTTTTATAACTGCCTTGGGGAAATAAAGCAAAAGTTTGTGTTCATTAATGTAATAAATCATATTTCTGCCCGTAAGTTCGTTTCCATCTTCCCCCAAGAGTCTTACATTGCTTGTAGATTCTATTGTCTTCTTTTTTGAAAAATAAAAAAGATGCTGGGCGTAAAGGTTGTAACCCTTTAATCCTGTAACTACAACGTCTCCAGAAAGAGAAAGCAGTCCACTTTTAAAATCATACTGTCCACTTTTTGCATCAATCGTTATGGGATTTTTACTATTATTGGTAAATATGACATCCACTTTTTCAAACTCAACCCTTTGGCGTTTATCAAAAAAACGGGCTATATCCGCCTTAGCAATCCATTCATCTGTTTTACCCTTAACTATCCGCTTATATTTGACTCCATAAAGGATAAGATCTGCCTTAAGATTCTTAATATCAGGGCTAACAACTATTTCCTGCTCTTGATCGCCCTTCCAAAAAACAGTTCCGATAAGAAGGGTTGCAATTACGACTGATAACCAAAAAAACTTTCTCTTTTTCACTGAAACCTAGATAAAATCTCCTGCCAAATCCCTTTGGCCTCTAAAATCAATTCGCATATCTCCCTAACAGCCCCTCTACCACCTTGATTTTTAGTAACTAAATCAACCTGCTCCTTCACCTCATTTGGGGCGTCTTTGACCGTAACAGACAGTCCGCATTTTCCCAAAAATGGAAGGTCAACCAGGTCATCTCCAATTCCGCAAACCTGCTCATTTGAGAGAGAAAGGGATGTCATGATCTTTTTTAGACAGGATACCTTATCCTTTACCCCTTGATAAACCATATCTATTCCAAGCTCATGGCACCTTTTGGTTAGGGCTTTTGAGGATCTGGCACTGATTATGGCGACTTTAACCCCAGCATCCAAAAGGAGTTTAATTCCAAGGCCATCCCTTACAAAAAAGCCCTGGACCTGATTACCGTTATGGTCATAGACAATAGATCCATCAGTCAATACCCCATCTACATCTAAGACAAGGAGCCTTATCCCCTTTGCCATTTCCAAAAGGGAATTCTTATCTTTCATCTTTTATGATTTCAAATATTTTTTTAAGAGTTGCGAGTAAACCCGGGACATCCCTCAATGCCAGGCTATTTGCACCGTCACACCTCGCCTTTTCAGGCTCTGGATAGACTTCCATAAATAGACCGTCACAGCCACACGCAACCGCCGCCCTTGACAGATTGGGTATGAATTCCCTCTGGCCAGAAGAACAACCCTTTCCCCCACCTGGAAGCTGGACACTGTGGGTGGCATCAAAAATTACCGGACAGTTAAGAGAAGACATAATTGGAAGGCTTCTCATATCAACCACTAGATTATTATATCCAAATGAAGCCCCTCGCTCTGTAAGCAAGATATTTTTATTTCCAGTTGATCTTATCTTGTTTACAGGATGTACCATATCCCAGGGGGCCAGAAACTGCCCCTTTTTAATATTTACAGGTCTTTTTGTCTTTCCTGCTGCTACTAAAAGGTCAGTTTGCCTGCACAAAAAAGCAGGAATCTGTAAAAGATCAACCACTTCTGCAACTATTTGTGCCTGGGAAGGCTCATGGATATCTGTAGTTACAGGACAATTGAGCTTTTTCTTTACCTGTAAAAGTATCTCAAGGCCCTTTTCGAGTCCAGGCCCCCTGTATGAATCGATAGAAGTCCGATTTGCCTTATCAAAGGATGCCTTAAAGATGTATGAAAAGCCTGCCCTTGAGGTCGCCTCCTTCATAAAGCTTCCAATAGTCAGGGCGATATCCAGATCTTCAAGTACGCAAGGTCCTGCTATTAAAAGTGGGGGGTTGCCCTTTCCAACCTTAATGGGGCCGATTTGTATCTCGGTCATATCAAAAGTTCAGAATTGCAGAGCCTTAATCCTATTTTTCATACTTGTGCCTTAAGGCAGCATTTATGAATGCAATAAAAAGTGGATGGGGATCAAGAGGTCTTGATTTAAACTCGGGATGGAACTGGCAGGCCAAAAACCAGGGATGTTCAGGAAGCTCCACTATCTCCACAAGCTCTCCATTTGGACTTATTCCTGAAATCTTAAGCCCTGCCTTTTCGAGGGTGTCTCTATATGAATTATTAAATTCATATCTATGTCTGTGCCTTTCAAATATCTCCTCTTTTTTATATGCATCAAAGGCCTTGGTGTCTGGAATTAATTTACACGGGTATGCCCCAAGGCGCATAGTCCCACCCATCTGACTATGCTCATCTCTTTTTTGAATAGTATCTGTCCTATAATCATACCATTCCTTCATCAGATAAATGACAGGGTCCGGGGTATTTGGTGAAAACTCGGTGCTATCTGCCATTGAAAGGCCTGCAACATTTCTAGCAAACTCAATTACGGCAAGTTGCATTCCAAGACAAATTCCAAGAAATGGCACATTTTCTTCCCTTGCGTACTGAATAGCTTCTAGTTTTCCTGGAATACCTCTACTTCCAAATCCCCCTGGAACAAGCACACCATCCGCATCCTTAAGCCTTTCCCTTAAATCATCTCCCCTTACTTCATCAGAATTGACAAAATCAATCTCAACCCTAGAACTATTGGCAACCCCTCCATGAAAAAGTGCCTCGTTAAGACTCTTATATGACTCCCTAAGGTTTACATACTTACCCACCATGGCAATCTTTACTGAATACTGGGGCTGTTCAATCTTTGCCATGAGGTTTTCCCAGGGTGTAAGAACAGGCTGCCTTGTCCAGATATTAAGGCACTCTACTATCCGCTCATCAAGCCCTTCTCTGTTAAAACAAAGCGGGACTTCGTAGATACATTTTACATCCTTAGCAGTAATTACCCTGTCTTCCTTAACATCACAAAAAAGGGCAATCTTTGCCTTGATCTCTGGAGAAAGATCCATCTCTGTCCGGCAAAGGATGATATCGGGCTGGATACCGATGGAACGAAGCTCCTTTACGCTGTGCTGGGTGGGCTTTGTCTTTAGTTCACCTGCTGCCTTAATGAAGGGGACATAGGTTACATGGATATAAAGGGTGTTTTCCTTTCCAAGATCACCCCTTAACTGCCTAATTGCCTCAATGAATGGGAGGCCTTCGATGTCGCCTATAGTTCCGCCAATTTCAACAATTGCCACATCGGCCTCGCCATTTAACTGCAATATTGCCTGCTTTATCTCATCTGTAACATGGGGAATTACCTGGACTGTCCCTCCTAAATAATCCCCTGCCCTTTCTTTCGTGATGACACTGTGATAAATGCGGCCAGATGTATAATTGTGCCTCTGACCGCACTTTATGCTTGTATATCTTTCATAATGACCAAGGTCTAAATCTGTCTCTGCACCGTCATCGGTAACAAAGACCTCACCATGCTGGAATGGGTTCATTGTCCCGGGGTCAACATTTATATATGGGTCAAGCTTTTGGAGAGTGACTGTTAGCCCCCTTGCCTCCAAAAGGGCTCCAATGGATGCTGCCGCAAGACCCTTTCCAAGGGAAGATAAAACCCCGCCCGTTACAAATATAAACTTGGTCTTCATGGTTTTAACCTGACTCTTTTTGGCTTAATCATAAAAAAATACAGGCTCAACTAGTGTCATGCTGCTATCCAAAAGGGCCTTTATGGCATCTTCAAGCCGCTCGGAAGGAACCTTAAAAATAAGAACGGCTTTTTTACCCCCACCTACAAAGGCATAGGTGTAATCAATATTGATATCAGCGCCTGAAAGTATCTCCACCACCTTGCAAAAGCTTCCAGGCTCATCTGGGACCTCAACGGCAAAAACATCCTGTTCCCTCAATGTAAAGCCAGATGCAGATAAAACGCTTTTTGCCTTCTCAGGGTTATTTACAACAAGCCTCAAGATGCCAAACTCGGCAGACTCGGCCAGAGCCAAGGCCCTTATGTTTATTGAAGCATCTCTAAGGGCCTTTGTGACTTCTAAAAGCCTGCCTTTTCTATTTTCCAAAAAGATTGAAAGCTGTTTTATCCCGTATTTTTTGATCATTTTTTTAACCCCTCTGCATCTCTCTTATCTATAATCCTTTTGGCCTTTCCCATGCTACGCTCCAAGGTCTTTGGCTCAACAAGCTTGATCTTCACATTGATGTAAAGATCATTTAACATCTCCTGCTGGAGCCTGGCCTTAAGGGCCTCAAGAGCGCCAATACCGTCGGCAAAGGTCTTGTCATCCACCTCTACCCAGACCTCAAGCTTGTCAAGGACACCCTTTTTATCAAGGACTATTACATAATTGGGGGTGGTGCCCTCAACCTTTGTAAGCACATGCTCCACCTGTGACGGAAATACATTCACACCATTTACAATGAGCATGTCATCGGCACGTCCCTTGACAGATTCCATAACTGTAAGGGTCCTTCCACACTTACAAGGCTCTCTATGTAGAACAGTGACATCCTTGGTCCTATATCTGATTATCGGAAGGGCCTGTTTTGTAACAGTGGTAAAGACAAGCTCTCCTTCTTCACCGTCGGGCAACACCTCTCCAGTTTCAGAATCTATTACTTCAGGGATAAAATGGTCTTCAAAAATATGAAGATTTCCATAAGGACAACCTGCCGCAACCCCAGGCCCAATAATTTCAGAAAGCCCATAGGCCTCACAATAGATAAGGCCCCATTGTTCCTTAAGCTCTTCTCTCAGTCCCTGGCTTGCCGGCTCAGCCCCGAAAAATCCTGCCCTTATCTTAAAATCCTTTTTTAATTCGTATCCTTCCTCCTTGGCCACTTCTGCAAGGTGAAGGGCAAAGGAAGGAGTGCATGCGAGTATGGTTGCGCCAAAATCCTTCATAAGCAAAAGCTGCCTTTTTGTAAAACCGCCGCTTGACGGGACAACTGCGGCACCTACCTTTTCGGCCCCATAATGAAAGCCCAGACCACCTGTAAAGAGTCCATAGCCATAGGCATTATGAACCACATCTCCAGGCCCAACATCTACCATGGAAAGGGTCCTTGCCATGACCTCGATCCAAACCTCCATGTCATGTTTTGTATAACCTACTACTGTAGGCTTTCCAGTAGTTCCTGAAGACGAATGAATCCTCACCACCTGATCCATTGGTACTGTAAAAAGTCCAAAGGGATAATGGTCTCTTAAATCCTGTTTGGTGGTAAAAGGAAGCCTCTTTAAATCTTCAAGGGACCTTACATCGGCAGGCTTTATGCCAAGTTCATCAAACTTTTTCTTATAAAAAGGGACCAGGTGATAAACCCTTTGACAGGTATCCTGGAGACGACGTAACTGGATTTTTTCTAGCTCCTCCCTTGGAGCGCTCTCAATTTCATTCCACATGGCCTTACCGCTCCTCTCAAAAATGCTTTTTCCAAAGACTTAACACTAAAAAAATATTGTTCAAGCCTCAAAGGCTTTATGATAAGGCCCTTTCAAAGCCCTGAAAGGACCTCGATTATTTTTAACTCGAAAGGTCAAGCACCTGATATCTTATATAGTCAAGAAATGGGGAAGTAGGTTCCATATCAAGGTAACGATTAAAGGCATCAATGGCCTTTTCCTTTTCTCCCTTTTCCCTGTAGACCCTGGCCTCATCCAGGACGGCTACAGCCTCAAGGCCATTTTTATTTTGTTCTACCTTTTTAAAGCTCGACAATGCCTCATCGAACTTTTTTTGTTCCTCAAAGGTATATCCAAGGCCCATCAAAGAGGAGTCAGCCATAACACCTTTTAGACTCGAGCTAGCCCTTTCAAAACTTTCCTGGGCAGCCCTGAAATCACCCTTTTCCATATAGGCCCTTGCCAAAAGAAGAGTAGCCAGACGGGCCGCATTAGTATGGCCAAACTTTTCCTTTATGACCTTGAGTTCCTTAATCCTTGAGTCCACATCCTGTTTGGCCATTGCCATTCCAAGGTGAAAGGATGCAGATTCCTCAAGATGCCTTGTATAATAAGAATAGCCACTAAAAAGCACTGAAACCACAATAACTATAGCTATTCCTGCAAGTATTTGTTTGTAATTTTGCTTTAAAGGCTCTCTTAACCATTCGGGAACATCGCTTAAAAATTCATCTAATTTGTCAACCTCTTCTTCTTGCCCTTCCTGCCCCTTTTGTTCAGGCAAGACCTCGGAACCCCTTAACTTCTCATCCTTTTTTTTATTATCCACCATATTTTTCTCCTATTTCTTTCCAAAAAAATCTTCCCATCTAAATATCATTGGGGTTTCATCTGGTTTAAGGATATCTCCGTCAATCACTTCGCCTACAAAAAGATCGTGATCGCCAGTAGTAACAATATCTTTCACCTCGCATTCCACATAGGCCATAGCATCCTCAAGGACTGGAGAACCTTTTAAGGCATTTCTGTATTTTAGTCCCTTAAATTTATCAACCTTCCTTCCAGACTTAAAACCAAAAAGGTTTGCTAGGTCCTTTTGACCTTCAGAAAGGAGATTCAGACAGTAATAACCAGATTCCTTTATTAGACCGTGGGTATATCTTGGAGGTGCAATGGATACTGCAACAAGTCTAGGTTTAAAAGAGACCTGGGTGGCCCAGGCAGCAGTCATTCCATTGATTTTGTCACCAGCTCTCACTGTAACAATCCAAACACCAGTGGGAACGGCCCTGGTTATTATTTCCTGCATGGCCTCCTCCTCATTTTTTTAAATCTTTTTAGCAAGGTGACTCCCTAAAATCAATACAAACCTCATAACTAGAAATTGGTCTTGACACAATTAAAAAAATGTTTAATAGGTAGCTACCCACACTGTGGCGGTGTAGCTCAGCTGGTCAGAGCATGCGGCTCATATCCGCAGCGTCCGGGGTTCAAATCCCTGCACCGCCACCACTTCTTTTAAACGAATCCATTTTATTTTCTTCTTGCTGTTGTCTTTTTGGCCTTTGCTGATTATATCTCTCAAAAATTTTTGAGAGAAAGAGAAAAGATGAAACTTCTTTTTACAGCTGTAGGACTGGTGCTCATCCTTGAAGGTATCCCATATTTTGCCTTTCCTGAGAAAATGAAAGAGCTCTTGCTTCAACTTCAAGAACTTCCACCGGAAACATTACGAATAATAGGCTTTTTCTCAATGGCCTTGGGACTCCTCATTTGTTATGTTGTTCAAAGAACTGGAATTTTTCAATGAAAGTGAACCATGAAGACTTTCTTTTATCATCATATGATTATGACCTTCCCATCGACAGAATTGCACAATATCCTTCAGAAAAAAGGGATGAATCAAAATTACTTGTCCTAAAGAGAGATAAAGGAGAACTTTCTCATCATCGCTTTTCCCAGATAATTGAATTCCTAAGGAAAGGAGATTGTGTAGTTCTTAATAAAACCAAGGTATTTCCAGCAAGGCTTTTAGGACAAAAACCTACAGGCGGAAGGATCGAAATTTTCCTCCTAAATTTCCCTCAAAAAGAGACCAACAATGCTTTTCTTGTAAAGGCCCTTTGCAAAAGCTCAAAACCACCAAAAACTGGACAAGTAATAGAAATCAGTGAAAGGCTTAAAATTAAAATCCTCAAAAGGGAAAATGGGGAATACCTTGTAAGACTTTTTCCTATTGGCGATCTCCTTGAAATCTTGGAAAACTCTGGCAAAGTACCGTTGCCCCCATACATAAAAAGAGCAGACAAGCCCATTGATCAGACAAGATATCAAACTGTTTATGCAAAGGACATCGGCTCTGTGGCAGCTCCGACGGCAGGGCTTCATTTCTCAAAAAGTCTTCTAAAAAGACTAAGGGAGATGGGAGTAAAATTTGCACCATTAACCCTACATGTTGGTTATGGAACCTTTGCACCAGTAAGATGTGAGGATATTCGAAAACACAAGATACACGGCGAATGGATCAGTATAGATAGAGAAACCGTAGAAAAAATAAATGAAACCAAAAAGACTGGTGGCAGAATCCTTTGCGTGGGGACTACCTCTGTAAGGACAGTAGAATTTGTATATAAGAAATTTGGTAAATTAGAGGAATACTCTGGAATTTGTGACCTTTATATCTATCCAGGGTTCAAATTCCAGGTTACGGATATGCTTCTTACTAATTTTCACCTGCCTAAAAGTTCTCTTCTTATTCTTGTAAGCGCCTTTGCAGGGAGGAAAACTATTTTGAATGCCTATCATGAGGCGCTTAAAAAGGGCTATAGATTCTTTAGCTATGGAGATGCAATGCTTATTATTTAAAAAGGTCCTTGTTTCAATCTTAAAATTAACTTATCAATCTTTTCTTTATCTTTGGGAGCAAGCTCCTGAAATTTTATACCCATTCCCCGCTTTTCTTTTGGAGACTTTGGCTTGCTTCTTACCCATATGACCTCACCTCTGGTTTTAACCTTGATGGAACTATCAGGGAGGGAAAATTCCAGGACTATGCTGGTTCCTGGCTTAAGAGGCCTTGGAGTAGAAATAAACATACCACCTTTACTCAAATTTTCTGCAAAGTCTGTAAAAAATTTATCTACATCTCTGTAATCAACCTTTAAGATTACGCTATGTCTTTTGTGCCTTCTATGGTCTTTTATTGTTTTCATAATTGGCCTTTCTGATGTTTGTCCTTTTAAATAACTCGTATCTTTTCACTTGAAACTTTAACCACAAGGGATTATATAGCACTGGTTTAAAAACTTCTTGGAAGGTGATGTGCCATGTCAAAGGTATGCGAAATATGCAAAAAGGGACCAAGGACTGGATGTAACGTAAGCCATGCCAATAACCATACAAAAAGGCGCTGGCTTCCCAATCTTCAAAGCGTAAGGGTTACCATTAATGGCAGGACAAAGAGAATGAAGGTTTGCACAAGGTGCATCCGTTCCGGACGTATTCAAAAGCCTGCTTTAAAGGCATAATCAGGCGACGGCCTGTTGCCTGTCAACCCTCATTACACCATTAACCTTTTTGATACCAGAGATTACCTTTTTTAAGTGATCACTATCCCTGACCTCGGCAATAAATGTGAAATGGGCGCTGTGGTCAGGGGTTGTATAGACCTTTGCCTCAAGGATATTGGCCTCTGCTGCACTTATTGCATTGCTTACTGCTGCAAGCATGCCCTTTTCATCTGCCGTAATCACATTTAACATCACCGGATAGTTTGAAGAATCATCCACTACCCAGGTTACCTCTATCTTTCTGTCAGGCTCTAGAGAAATTACATTTGGGCAGTCCTCCCGATGGATAGTAACCCCGCGCCCCCTTGTGATATAACCAATAACCTCATCTCCAGGAACAGGGGTGCAACATTTGGCAAGATGTATCATGATGTCATCATGTCCTTGAATCTTTATTCCTTCACCCTGGGGCTTTTTAAACTTTGCTGGCTGTTGTTCTTCAAATTCCTTTTCAATTTCTTCTTCTAGGCCCTCTACTTGCTTTATCTTAAAATACCTTCTTACAATCTGATTGGGGGAGATCTTGCCGTAACCAGCAGCAATCAGCATGTCGTCAACACTTTTAAATGAAAGGGCCTTTGATACCTCTTCTGCTCCCTCCTTTAAGAACTCAGAAAAGTCAAGCCTGTGCTTCTTAAACTCCCTCTGGACAAGGTCTTTTCCAAGGGCCAGGCTCTTTTCCCTCTCCTCAGTCTTTATCCACTGCCTTATCCTTGCCCTTGCACGGCTAGTGCGGGCAATCTTTAGCCAATCCCTACTTGGAACGTGCTGTTTTGAAGTGATGATTTCAACTACGTCTCCATTCTGAAGCTGGTATTTTAATGGCACCATCTTGCCATTTACCTTTGCCCCTGCACAGTGATGACCTACTTCCGTATGGATTGCATAGGCAAAATCAATGGGGGTTGCACCCCTTGGAAATTCCTTTATTTCCCCATTTGGAGTAAGACAATAGACCTCGTCAGGGAAAAGGTCCATTCGCACGGATTCCAGGAACTCCCTTGGATCCTCAAGCTCCTTTTGCCACTCCATAAGGCGTTTTAGCCACTCAAATTGTCTTTCCTGATCCTTTTTAAGTATCTTTCCCTCCTTATAGAGCCAGTGGGCGGCAATACCCTCGGTGGCCACCTTATCCATCTCCTCTGTCCTTATCTGGATCTCCATGCGCTCGCCATATGGGCCTATTACTGTGGTATGAAGGCTTTGATACATATTTGCCTTTGGTAGGGAGATGTAATCCTTAAAGCGTCCTGGAACAGGCTTCCACAGGGAGTGAACAATACCCAGGGCTTCGTAACACTCTGTTACCGTCTTTAAAATGATCCTAAATGCAATTAGATCATAAATCTCATCAAGCCCCACATCCCTCCTTCTCATCTTTCTGAAGATGCTATAAAGGTGCTTTGGCCTTCCAAGGACCCTGCAGGAGAGGCCAAATTCTGCCATTTTCCTAGAAATGATCTCCTTGACCTCTTCCACATAGCCCTTTCTTTCACCAAGACGGGACTCCACTGCCTCCTTAAGCTCCTTATATTCTTCAGGGTATATGAAAGAAAAGGCCAAGTCTTCAAGTTCTCTTTTCATCCAGTCGATTCCAAGTCGGCTTGCTAGGGGGGCATAGATATCAAGGGTCTCCCGGGCAATCTTTACCCTTTTGTGGGGCCTTTGGTATTGAAGGGTCCTCATGTTGTGGAGCCTGTCTGCAAGCTTTACCAAAAGGACCCTTATATCCTTGCTCATGGCAAGGATCATCTTTCTTATGTTTTCTGCCTGCTTCTGGATCTTACTTTGAAACTGGATCTGACTGATCTTTGTGACACCATCAACTATTCGGGCAACATCCTTTCCAAAAAGCTCTTCTATCTCTTCAATGGTGGAAAGGGTGTCCTCCACTGCATCGTGAAGAAGACCTGCTGTAATACTTGATAGGTCAAGCTTTTGCTGGGAAAGGATATAGGCTACTGCAAGAGGGTGAGAAAGATAGGGTTCTCCTGAAAGGCGCTTTTGCCCTGCGTGCACCTTTGCCGAATAGACATAGGCCTTTTCAACAAGGCTTGTGTCTGCATCGGGCATGTAGGAATGGATTTGATCTAATATGTCATTGATTCTTATCATTTAAGTAAAGAACTGATTTTTTCTGGAATCGCCTCCTTTGATATAGTTTCTGTCTTTAAATCCCTTCTTGTGGTAAGTTCTACCTTTCCTTCCTTTATCTTTTTTCCAACTGTAATCCTAATGGGAATGCCAATAAGTTCGGAATCCTTAAATTTAACTCCTGGACGCTCATCTCTATCATCAAGAAGACAGCTAATACCCATTTTTAGAAGATTTTCATATATTCCTTCTGCCTCGTTCAGCATTTCTTTATCCTTTACGTTAATCACTGAAACGATGACTTCAAATGGGGAGAGGGGTTTTGGAAAGATAATTCCCTTTTCATCATGATTTTGTTCAATGGCTGCTGCAACTGTCCTTCCCACTCCAATGCCATAACAACCCATGATGATGGGCCTTTCCTTACCATTTGCATCAAGGAATGTGGCACCCATTGCCTCGCTATACTTTGTGCCAAGCTTAAATATATGGCCCACCTCAATACCCCTTTTTATCTCAATCTTTCCACCACATCTGGGGCATGGATCCTTTTCTGTAATCACCCTAAGATCATGGAATTCGGGTAGATCAATATCCCTTATCCAGTTAAGCCCTACAAAGTGGGCATCCTTTTCATTGGCACCTGCAACAAAGTCCTTAAGATTCCTTACACCATGATCTGCAAGGACCTTTACTTCACCAGGAAGACCCTTTGGACCGGCAAATCCAACTGGAGCACCAGTTATCTTCTCCACTGTCTCTGAGTCGGCCATCTCAAGCTCCTGGACCCCAAGGACATTTCTTAGCTTTACCTCATTAAGCTCATGGTCTCCCCTTACAAGGGCGGCCACAGGCCTTTTGTCTGCCCAAAATATCAATGTCTTTACGAGCTCATCTGCCTTTTTATTTAAAAAGGCAGTTACCTCATCAACGGTCTTTTTCCCAGGGGTTGAAACCTTTTTTAACTCTTCCGTTCCAGGGTTGATCTCTCGTTCATCTGAGGCTACAACCTCAGCAAGCTCTGTATTTGCCGCATAGCTACAGGCAGTGCAGCATGCTATGTCATCTTCACCGGTTTCGGCAAGGACCATGAATTCATGGGAGGCATGACCACCTATACTTCCAGTGTCTGCCTCTACTGACCTGAAATCAAGCCCGCACCTTTCAAATATATTACAATAGGCCCTATACATGGCATCATAAATTTCATCCAAGGATTCGGGAGTAGCAGAAAAGCTGTAGGCATCTTTCATTATGAATTCCCTTGCCCTCATAAGCCCAAATCTTGGCCGTATTTCATCTCTAAATTTTGTCTGTATCTGATAAAGATTTATGGGAAGATCCCTGTAGGACCTTATATGTTTCCTGACTAGATCAGTGATGACCTCTTCATGGGTCGGGCCAAGGCAAAAATCCCTTCCATGTCTATCTTTAATCCTTAAAAGCTCTTTACCATAATGATCCCACCTTCCGCTTTCCTTCCAAAGCTCTGCGGGCTGGACAAAGGGCATTAAAAGTTCAACGGCACCTGCCCTATTCATCTCTTCTCTGATTATGGCCTCTACCTTTCTTATTGCCATAAGGCCATAGGGAAGATAGGTGTAAAGGCCTGATGCAAGCTTTCTTATCATGCCTGCCCTTAGCATAAGTTTGTGGGAAATTATCTCTGCCTCTGCTGGAACCTCTTTTAGAGTGGGAATAAAGAATCTGGAATATCTCATTTCGAATTGACCTTTCTAATTATTCACTTACTTTTTTCTTTCAAAAGGGCCTCTACCTCTTTCCAAAAGGCATCAAGGAGTTCATTTTCCTTTACCTTTTTTAGAATCTTTTCCCCCTTAAAGATGATCCCAACACCCTTTCCGCCTGCAAGCCCAAGGTCTGCCTCCCTGGCCTCGCCTGGCCCATTTACAATGCAACCCATGACTGCAAGCTTAATGGGTTCTTTTATCTTTCTTGCCCGTCTTTCAACCTCTTCTGCAATGGAAAACAGATCAATTTCGCACCTTCCGCAGGTTGGACAGGAAATTATCTCTGGCCCCCTTTGGCGAAGGCCAACGGCCTTTAATATTTCATAGGCCACATGGATCTCTTCAACAGGGTCCCTTGTAAGGGATACCCTCATGGTATCTCCAATACCTTCCATCAAAAGGGTGCCAAGGGCAACAGAACTTTTGACAGTGCCGGCAATGAGCCCTCCTGCCTCTGTAACTCCAAGGTGAAGGGGGAAATCCGTTTTTTCCGAAAGGAGCCTGTAGGCATTTACGGTTGTCAAGACATCAGAGGACTTAATGGATATCTTTATCTGGTCAAAGCCCATGTCTGTCACAAGGGCGATATTTCTAAGAGCACTTTCAACAAGGGCCTCTGGTACGGGATGGCCATATTTTTTCCTGATATCCTTTTCAAGGGAACCTGAATTGACCCCTATCCTTATGGGGACAGAAAATTCCCTGGCCTTATCCACTATCTTTTTTAGTTTCTCCTTTCCACCAATATTTCCAGGGTTAATACGTATCCCCTTTGCCCCTGACTCCATAGCTGCAACTGCAAGCCGCCAGTCAAAATGTATGTCAGCAATAAGGGGGATGTGGATTTGGGCAACAATTTCCCTTATGGCCCGTGCAGCCTCCATGTCCGGAACCGCCACCCTTATTACCTCGCATCCAACATCTTCAAGGGCCCGAATCTGATTAACGGTTGCATCCACATTTCTGGTATCAGTATTGCACATTGATTGTACAACTACAGGATTATCACCGCCAATGGGGACATGGCCCACATAGATGGTCCTGGTCTTACGTCTTTTTTGTTGAGTGTTTTTCATGGTTTCCATGGCTGCATGATAATTACCTGTGGAAAAATGGGCAAGCCCTTAAAAGATAAGTAATTACCGGTTTAATTGGGAAGATGTTTCCTATCGAAAAGGAAATTGGAAACTTGAGATATTCATTGTTGACATATTTATTAAAATTCATATACGATAGATAAAAGGAGCGTAATTATGAAGATTTATAATCCTCACTTTATCCAGCAAAAGGAACAAACGGGCCAGGAAAAGACTGAACCTCAAAAAACACAACGAGGGGAGAGCTTCCTTGATATTCTTAAGGCCGCATCTACAAAAAAAAGTGAGGAGATAAAGGGCACCACTCCTGTGGGCCTAACTTTCCCTAAAGACCTTGGACTTACTGCTTTACAAAAAAGTGCAATTTCAAAGGGTGAAGAGACTCTTGGACTTTTGAATCACCTGGCGGGGCTTTTTACAAAAGAGGACTCCTCAAAATCTGCCCTTGATTCCATTGCAAATGCACTTTCCCATAATATTGACGAATTAAAAGAGCTCAAAAAAGGGCTTGATTCGAACGATCCTCTCAGAAATACACTGGACGAGATTGAAATCATTTCTATGGTTGAAAAGATAAAAATAACCAGAGGAGACTATACCTAATAATGCCGAACAAAGATGATACTTCCAGGGGTAATATCCTAATAGTGGAAGACGATGCTGAAGTAAGAAGCATGTTAAATGATTATCTTACCTTTCTTGGTTACAAGACAGATGTGGCCGCAGACGGACTTGAAGGATTAAATAAGATTAAAGAAAATAGATACGACCTTGTAATAACCGATATTGCCATGCCCTATGTAAGTGGAATTGGCATCATCTCCATCCTCAAAAGGGATCATCCCGAGATTCCGGTAATTGCAATAACAGGTTATGGCTATCATGCAGAAGAGCTTGCCCAGGAAAAAAATGCCGATTTCATAATGGGCAAACCCTTTGATGTCCAAAAGCTAAAAGAGACAGTGGAAAGGCTACTTAAAAAGGATTAAATTTTAAATAAAGGTCTAACTTAAAATCTTTTTCACTTAAAATTTCCCAAAAGAATTGTTTAAATTCAACAAGAACTTCTCATCTATTTAAAGTTTAACTTTAATATTTCTTTCTCCGGACTTTTTATACTCTTTCCTTTTTGTGTTTGGGGTGGCCAGTAATCAAATTGCAAGGCTAGACATAGAAAAAATTATGTTTTTAATATCTGGTTATGGATATTTCCGAAGCCATTAAAAGCTTTACAGGTGTTCTTTCCATCGTAAATCCAATTGGTGCGGTCCCTGTCTTTTTAGGGTTGACGTCTGAATTAACTTCCAAAGAAAGGAATAAGACAGCAAACACCGCTGCCATATCGGCAACTATTATCCTTATAATAGCTGCATTTTCGGGTGAATACATCCTTTCCTTTTTTGGGATCAGCATTTCTTCCTTTGAAGTTGGAGGCGGGATTCTGCTTCTCCTCATAGCCATATCCATGCTCCATGCAAGGGTAAGTCACACAAAACACACACCCCAGGAGGCAAAGGAGGCAGAGGAGATGGAATCGGTTGCAGTGGTTCCCCTTGCCATCCCCATACTGGCAGGTCCTGGCTCCATCAGCAGTGTCATTCTCTATACCCATCAGTTCCATCTCTTTTATGAAAAGCTTATTCTTTTTGGCATAATCTCGATTGTAGGTCTAATTGTCTGGATATGTCTTAGATCTGCCCTTCCCATTGGAGAAAGGCTCGGGGCAACAGGTATAAATATTGGCGTAAGGATACTTGGGCTCATACTTGCAGCAATCTCTGTAGAATTCATGGCAGCAGGCCTGAGGGGGCTTTTCCCTGTGTTAAAATAATGCCTAAAAATGACATAAAACTTTTGTTTCTAGTTGCTTCCAGGGATGAAATTCCCTCTTCCTGGATACGGTCCCTGGGATACGGGATATTTTCCCCAAAATCCATAAAAAGCGGTGCCCTAAAGTCCTACGGAAAGAGCGTTGCCTTTGTAGTTACCGGGGTTGGAAGGGAAAGGGCCATTGAGTCATCAAAACTCATCCTAAATGAACTTAGGCCAATGGCAGTCATAAATATTGGAACATGCGGATTAAATAAAAAAGAGCCAATTCCGGAAAAAAATGTCTTATTTTTCGTAAAAAGGACAAGGGCAGGTGGCAAAGAACTTGATATCTTTTTTGAATATCTTCCATTCCCTATCCTGAAGAAAATAGAGCTTGTTACAGAACATCTTGATACCCTAAAGGCCCCTTTAATGCGGATGGAACCCTCCCTTTATCCCCTGGTTGACATGGAGGCAGGCTTTCAGCATCAGATTTTCAACAAGGCAGGGATTCCCTTTCTTTGTGTAAAGATACCTTCTGATTTTTGCAGCGAGGATACGGATAGGACCTTTAAAAAAAGGCTTCCCCTTGTAAGGGAAGGGTTTAAAGGGCTTTTGTCATTTCTGGATGTAAGCCGGTTTAGTCCTAAGGTGTCTGTGATAATACCTGTATTTAACAGGCCAAACAGGGTTAAAAGGGCCATTCCCTCGGTCTTGGCCCAAAGTCTTTCCCCCTTTGAGGTAATTTTAGTGGACGATGGCTCAAGCCCCCCTATTAAAAAAACCTTGTCCAAAGAAGTTCCTCAAAAGATAAGGTTAATTGAGCTTTCAAAAAACCGTGGGGTCTCTTATGCAAGGAACATCGGAATAAAAGAGGCAAAAGGGGATTTTATTGCCCTTTGCGATTCTGATGATGAGTGGAAAAGGGACAAATTGAAAAACCAGGTGGAATATCTAAAGGAAAACCCCTTTTTTGAGATCATTCAGTGTAATGAAATCTGGATAAGAAATGGAAGGTTTGTAAATCAATGTAAGCACCATGAAAAGGAAGAGGGCTTTATTTTTGAAAAAAGCATGGAGCTTTGTGCCATCAGCCCTTCTGGGGTTTTATTTAGAAAGGAACTTATTGATACATTTGGGGGATTTAATGAAAAATTTCCAGCTTGTGAAGATTATGAGCTTTGGCTTAGGATCACTAGATTTAAGCCTGTTGGCCTAAATCCGCAGAGGGACCTTATAAAGACAGGAGGCCACAGGGATCAGCTTTCAAGGGCCTTTGAGGCCATGGATAGATTCAGGGTAATGGCCCTTTTGATGGCCCTTTCAAGGGAAGAAGATAGGGAAGTGGCAAAAAGAATAAAAGAGCAGCTTAAAAAGAGGCTCGTAATACTTTATAATGGGGCCACAAAAAGAAAAAAGGAATATGTGGCAAAGGTCTATCTGGAGATACTTAAAAAGATAGAATCTTTCCAAAAGATAAGGTGGCAGGATTATCTGATTCTTTTAAAAAAATCCCTTTAGAGGATCTAGAGATAGAAGGCTCAAGGTTTGGATTTTCTCTTTTCTTAAATCGCCTTTTGCCTTCGGATGAAA
>WFZZ01000182.1 GCA_015489315.1 Deltaproteobacteria bacterium
AATAACAATATTTATTCATTTCTATTAAGCCCATTAATTTCACTCAGTCGCAGACAAACTCCATTAAAGGAGGTCAAAGGTCACTTTGTTTTTTGTAATTGATAATTTATAGTTATTTAAAAGTCTAGAGAAAGGAAATTAAGATATATGTCAAAGGAACTTAAGCTATTGATCCACGTTGCCCAAAAGGAACGCTGGGACATTGCAGTTAAAAATGGACTTAATTTTTTAAAGACAAAAAAGCCAGATGAAGAGCTTAGGGTCAGGTTAATAGCAAATGGGGACTCGGTAACTAGATGCACAAAATGTGACAGGGATCTTTTCGATAATATAAAACAGCTTGTCCTAGACGGAGGAGAAATCTTTCTCTGTGAGAATTCTTTAAAGGCCTTTGATATTCCCAAAACAAGGCTTCCAGAGGTCTTTAAGACAGTACCTGCCGCTATTAGGGCATTGGTTGACCATCAACTAGAAGGATGGATATATGTAAGGCCATGACTTCCTTTAACATTTGGAAGGCAAGCTTGGGTTTGAAGATGTGGAAACCAGGTTAAATGCCAGAATCTAAAAAATTCAGACGCCTTAATATTTTCCGGATTCACCCCTATGCGGTGACAAAATCTAACTAAATTATCTTTGTCACCACAAATAACATGATAGGATTGACGCCTTCTGGAATGATAATTTTCATGAATAGCAATATTTCCTCTTTCAGCCCATGTAACAGCGTCTGGAATATCTTGTAATTTAAAAACCTGGATATCAAATTCCTTCTGAAGGGCCTCTATAATAGGTCCTATTTCTGGCAATTTTTGTTTTTTTCTTCGGGCCAAAATATTGTTGCTCTCCGCATCTACTGTTAATTTAACTTTGTTGGCATTCAAAATATGAATCGGCCTTTTGGCTCACTAGCTTAAAAATTTGGCAGGTAATACTATGAGAAAATCACAAGTTATTAGAACCACTAAGGAAACGGAAATAAAGATCGAATTATCCATTGACGGAACCGGAAATGCAGAAATAGATACTGGTGTTGGTTTTTTGGACCATATGTTAACGCTTTTCGCGGTCCACGGACTTTTTGATCTTTCTATCAAGGCCAAGGGAGACCTTCATGTGGATTTCCATCACACTGTAGAAGATGTTGGAATCGGACTTGGCTTAGCCTTTTCAAAGGCTCTAAAAGACATGAAAGGTATTAACAGATATGGATTCCAGATAATTCCCATGGAAGAGGCACTGTGTGAAGTGGCTGTTGATATTTGTAATCGTCCTTACCTTGTCTTTCATTGTCATTTCCCAACAGAAAAGATAGGTGCCTTTGATACAGAGCTGGTTGAAGAGTTTTTGAGAGCCTTTGTTGTTAATGGTGGCATTACACTCCATGTTAATGTAAGGTATGGAAAAAATAGTCATCATATGGCAGAAGCCATTTTCAAGGCCCTTGGTCGGTCAATGGATCAGGCCTCAAAAATCGATAAAAAAAGGGATGGAATTCCATCCAGTAAGGGAGTGCTTTAAGTCTTATTGGGAGGATTATTTAAATGCCTAAACAGACCATCAATATTTGTAAAAGGTCAATAATATTTTTAATGGCTTTATTAATATTAGGATGCTCTTTGGGTAACAAAAAGAGTGATCTTGTAAAACTTCCTCCCTTAGAAAAAATAGCTATTCTTCCAATGGACAGGGCCACCACAAAGCCAGCATCCGAACGCCCAACTTGTAATATTGGTGGTAATTCTATTTACACAAGCTCTTACGTAACTCCTGAAGCAGCTCAGAAAGCCACAGATATCCTTTATTCCATGCTCCTATCTGACAAAAGATTCAAACCAGTCAGTCAAGGTCAGTGCCTAGGTCTTTTAAGTGACATTTTACAAAGAAAGATAAATTCATCAAAGCTACGTATCTTAAGAGAATTTGGAAGAACCCTCGATGCAGATGCAATATTGTATGGAAAGATTTACCGTTTTCGAGAAAGGGTGGGCTCTGATTATTCTGTAAAAAGCCCAGCCTCCGTTGCCTTTTCTCTAATTCTTGTTCGCATAAATGATGGAAGGGTCCTTTGGCGTTATAGCTTTGACCAAACCCAACAGGCCCTAACAGAAAACCTCTTTAACTGGCGTTTTTATAAAACAGAAGGAATGAGATGGGTAACAGCCGAAGAACTCATGACTTACGGACTGAAGCAGGCAGTAAAAGAATTAGAGGAGCTCCTCTCATAATAGAAAGATTTGAATCATGGAGTTAAAAGGCGGGCAGCTAGTTGAATTTGTCGAAAATCAAAAATTCGTCCCAGCCGTAATTCTAGACAAAAAATCCAATCGTTACCATTGTCTCACATTAAACGGAAAGGAAATAAATATTTCACCAAACAGATTTATCCATATCTCGCCTGAATTGCTCAATAAGGGAAATCGCCATCAAATTATTCAGGACCTAAAAGAAATACATGAAAAAAGAAACAGGCTTTCTGAAAAGGTAAATATACCTGAACTCTGGGAGTTAACCTTTGAAGAACAAGAACTTTGGGAACCAAAAGAGCTTGCAGAGCTTGCTTTTTCTGAAAAGGTTACTCCAGATCATGAAGCGGCCTTGATTAGGGCAGTCATTAATGATCACACCTACTTTAAATATAGGGACGGAAAGATTCTTGCCCTTAGTAAACTTGTAGTAGAAAAGCTCTTAGAACAAAGAAAAAAAGAAGCTGAAAGACTTAGAAAACTTATTGCAGGAGGAAAGTGGCTCGAAGGACTTTGGTCTGAAAATTCAGCATCTGCTGCCACATCTCCCGACATAAGCGAAGAAGAGAAGAACTACTGGATTAATGCTATAAAGGACGTCTGTCTTAAGGGAGACGAATCCCAATTCTATCAAGAAGTCAACATCCTTTTTAGACAAACAGGACTTTCGGGGAAAATTTCTCCCTTTGAGACAATGGTAAGGGCTGGAATATGGCAAAAAGACGAAAATCTTGAAATCCTTCGCCATGAAATAGAAACAGAATTTTCAGAAGAGGTCCTGGAACAGGCCCGAAAACTTTCAAAGGAACCAATAGAAGAAATTTACAATGAAGGCAGAGAAGATCTTACCGACCTTGATGTCTTTACCATTGATAGTACAGAAAGTAGAGACCTTGATGATGCCATAAGTTTTGAAAAAATACCTACTGGTTATGAGATAGGAGTCCACATTACCGATATAGGTTTAAAAATTCAACCAGGAACACCACTTTTTGAAGATGCCATCTCAAGGGCGACTACCATTTATCTCCCTGAGCAACAAATCCCCATGCTCCCTGAGGTGCTATCCCATGAAGCATGGAGCCTTCATCAAGATGAAATTAGAAGGGCCTTGTCCTTTATGGTTACTGTAGATAACTCTGGCCACATTCAAGCCACTCAGATAATACCCAGTATAATTAAGGTAAAAAAGAGACTAAGCTATCAAGATGTTGACACTGCCATAGAGCTTAATGAAAAATGGCATGAACTTTATAAACTATGTAAGGCCCTTCAGGCAAGAAGGATTCAAAAGGGAGCACTTCCCTTACCTATTCCAGAGCTCAATATATCCGTTGACGAAAATGGACAGGTCCACGTAAGCCTAGTAACACCTGGACCGGCAAGATTCATGGTTGCAGAGACCATGATCCTCGCAAACTGGGTCGCAGCCAATTTCCTTGAAAAAAATAAGATTCCTGGCCTTTTCAGAAGTCAGCCTCCGCCAAGAGACAACATCATTTCAGGTGATGAGACCGCACTTTTACCCAATATCCGTCAAAGAAGGCTCATAAGCAGAGGAGTACTGAGCACTGTAGCCGAACCCCATGCCGGCCTTGGACTGTCCCTTTATACTACAGTGACTTCTCCCCTTAGAAGGGCCCTTGATCTCATAGTTCAGCAGCAGCTTTCAGGTTTTCTTCTAAAAGGAAAGCCTCTCCACACCTTAGAAGACCTTGAAAGAATTCTTCCTGTTCTAAAACAGGGCCTTGCTACTGCTGCTCAAGTCAACCAAGGAACCATCAGATATTGGTTGATCAAGTATTTCCAGTCCAAGAAACAAGATGTACTTAAGGCATGGGTCATTGAAATAGGTCAAAGAAGACTAACAGCTGTCCTTCAGGATACCCTGACAACCTTTGAATTACCTATTCCTCAAGGCGTAGAAATAAGACAAGACCAAGAGATCGAAGTAAAGGTGAGAGAGGCAAAACCAAGAGAAAATATATTGAAATTTACCTGGGCAGATCACCAACTTACATAAAAAAGGCCGACTAATGTCGGCCCATTAAGTGCTTGTTTACCTTTTAGCTATTTTCCTTGCATTTCATGCATCATCTTCTGACCGTGTTCCTTCATCTCCTGCATTTCATGCATCTCATGCTTGGCCTTTTCATGCATTTCGTGCATCTCATGCATCTTCTTTTTTGTATCCTCTGTCTTTTTATCTAATGCCTTTGTAGCATTTGTTGCCTTTTCCTGGATCTTAGAGGCAGTTCCTGCATATTCATCTATCTTTTGCGTTGCCTTCTCATTTGCGGCATCTGTAGCCTTATTAACCATACCCTTTGCCTGCTGTGCCGCAATATCTTTCACACTTGGCATACCAAAACCAGCCTCAGAAGCCATGACAGAAGAGGCAAAAAAAAGTCCAAAGCCCAAAAACATACCCACGCAACTCCTAGTTACTCTATTCATCTACTGTCTCTTATACACATCTGACGC
>WFZZ01000183.1 GCA_015489315.1 Deltaproteobacteria bacterium
ATGTAAGGGACCATGGCGGGCGCCTTTTGGTAAAGATACTTACAACGCCTTTTAAATATACAAGATTTACTGATAACTCGAGCCCCCCTAGCTCCTGCCCTCCAAACGACCCTTCTGACTACCGTTACCCCAACCGCTACAATAAGTACGGGGTTAAACCCTCTGAAGAGGAGGACTACAAGGCGCTAATAAAGGATTTTATAAGGTATTTTTCAGGAAAGGAAGGCTATGTGGTAAACCCAGAGCTATTTGGAGATAACGACAGGCACCCTGTCCTTTCTATGCCTGACGTATTGTATGAGCTTTGGGATGAGCCCAATTATGACATGAAGTGGTGTGACACAGAGGAGAATTTTTTCCGCCTTTATCAGTTGATTGTTGAGGCAGCAGATGAAGTCCGCGGAGAGGGCCTTCTCCCTTTTAAGATTGGAGGGCCAGGCTGGCGGCAAGAGACACTTCGAAATAAGGGCCTTGGAAAGGGATTTGGTGCCCCTGGCTGCCTGCAAGCTATTAAGAAACCAATATGTGCAAATGGACCATAGAAGCCAGGTGGATATTGACCTTCTTTTAAAGGGAAATCGCAATGAGTGGGAGGCCTTTGTAAGACGTGTTTCTCCGGTTGCCTTTTCCATTATAAAAAAGACCCTTGTTTCTGCCGGAAGGGATACGCAGGATGCCCGCGACATCCTTCAGGAGTTCTTTGCAAAGCTATGTGCCAATAATTTTCGAATACTTAAAGGTTATGATCCGGAAAAGGCACGTCTTACCACCTGGCTTTCCGTGATTGCAAGGAATATGACAATTGATTATCTTCGACGCTTTCGGTATGAATCCCTTGAACAGAAAGATATGGCCGACACATCCCATGAAGATGAAGACGCACGAGTGGATTCTAAAAAGATTATCATATCATTCGATCTTCTCCCAGAAAGACAGATGCTTTTAATGAAGCTTCTTTATGAGAAAGGACTTAGCGTTAAGGAGGTGGCGTCATTTATGGGTGTCACAGAGCAAACAGTAAGGAGCATGCGTCATAAGGCAATACAAAAACTCAGAAAAATCCTGAACAAAAGGTAAATCTTATAGGGGATGTTTTACTGGGTTTCTTCGTAATACTGAATAAAAGAAAATGGAACTCGAAATGTAAGGTCAGGATTTATAAACAGGTGATTTATGGAAGGAAAAAGGCTCTGGTCAAGGATAAGGATAGAGGACTCTTCAAGATGCAAGTGCCCGGACGAGAATCTTCTTTCGGCCTATATCGATCACAGGCTTACCAAAAGGCAGGAAAGGGAGGTGGAAAGGCACCTTTTAACGTGTCCTTCCTGTCTTGATGCCATTATTGAGATAAGAAGGGTCCTTGATATGCCTCAAAAGGAAGGTCTTAATGAAAAGGACCTAAAAGGCATTTTTGACCTTGTTCCCCAAGGCCCGGGTCTTGTTAAAGGAATACTTGAAAATATAAGGGGATTTTTGACAAAAAGGGCGGTTCCAGCTCCTTGTTTTGCACTTTCCATCTTCTTTGTCTGCGCTTTCGGGTTTTACACAGGTTCCCAGACATGGCAAAGGCAAGAAAGCTTTAACAAAAAAATTGCATCAGAGCTAAAGTTTTTCTTTGATACCACGGAAACAGATTACCATTTTTCAGGAGACAATGGATAATGCGCTTTAACATCTTGATTGTCCTATTGACTTTATCACTTTTATTAAATGGCTTTTTCCTGGGCGGGTACTGGATGGCCCGCTACAAGGCAAGGAAGGTGGAAGACAATCACGGCCGCATTACGGAAATAGCAAGAATTCTAGGTCTTTCCCAGGAACAAAAGAGCACATTTCAGTTATTAAAGTCAAGGGCCATAAATATCAGGCGCTCCTATCTAAGAAAGATGGAAGCGCTACGGTCACGGTTTTGGAAAACAGTGGTTACGGATCCCAAAAATACAAGAGAAATGAATAAGATAATCCATGAGATGTCAAAGGAAAGGGAAGATTACCAAAGGGCCATTTCACAGATAATTGCAGAATTTCTAGGTAAACTTACAAAGGAGCAAAGGAGGAAATTTTTAGATATTACAAGGGGTAACAAGGTGCTTAAGGCCTTAGTCTCGGGATAGAACAGGACTTTTTTTAAAAAAATTATTGAAAAGGAGGACAAAATGAAAAGGATATGCATGACAGCAATGATATTGGCCACGTTCTTTTTAGCAAGTATCTCTTTTGGCAAAACCATTCATGGAACAGGATGGGTCAAGGGGACCGGGGTTATCCATGGAAGTGCCATGGCAAAGGGAAGCGGAAGCGCCTCAGGCTCCGGTATTGTCATCTACAAAAGGGATGGACACCTTAAATACAAAAGGGGAACCGGCACTGTAACAGGACACGGTGTTGTAATTGGAAGGGGCTCAGTCATTGGAAATGGAAAGGCAGCAGGACACGGATGGGCCTATGGTTCAGGAAGGTATGGAAAAAGGTAATTTTTTAGACGTTCGGGGTTTTCCCATGGTCTTTAAGATTGCCTTAGATACACTTGCACCCAGGGAAATATCAAAAGGGGGTTGATAAAGGATTATTTTTTATTTAAAAGGGCTTCCAAATTCAGGAAAGGTTACTTTTGTTACAATTGAAAGGACTTAACCAACAAAAAGGCCATAAGGAAGCCCTTGAGATTGAATGGGACATGGATTTGGCCCTTGAGCAGATTGGCGGGGATGAAGAATTTCTGCCCCTTTTTTTGGAAAAGTTCATAAAAGTTGCAAGAAAAGATCTTAAGCGCATGAAAGATGCCTTTGATTCTAAAGACTTTGCAGGGGTTAGGGCAGCGGCCCATTCCCTAAAGGGTTCGTCCTCAAGCTTTGGCATGAAGGGCATTTATGAAGTTTCTAGGAAGATCGAGGAAATTTCCAGAAAGGGGCAGTTTGAGGGGCTCAGTGAAGGACTTAAAGGGCTTAATTTTCTTTTGGAAAGGGCAGAAGGAATTTTAAGGGAACTTAAAAAGGACAATTAGGAAAAGAGAATCTCAAGGTCCCTTGCAGTAAGATTTTTTAAAAGGTCCTTGCTTCCACTTAGAATTGAGCCAACTATCTCCTGTTTCTTTTTTTGAAGCCTCAACACCTTTTCTTCAACTGTGTCCTTTGATATTAGCCTGTAGGTGACAACCTTTTTTGTCTGGCCGATTCTGTGGGTCCTGTCAATGGCCTGAAGCTCTACTGCCGGATTCCACCAGGGATCGACTATAAAGACATAGTCGGCAGATGTAAGGTTTAAGCCAAAGCCTCCTGCCTTTAGACTTATCAAAAATGCCCTTACGGACTCATTTTCCTGAAAGTTTTTGACCCTTTCCTTCCTTTTGGCCTGGGGTGTTCGTCCATCCAGGTATTCAAAGCTGATGCCCCTTTCCTCAAGGCCTCCTTTTATGAGCTTAAGCATCTTAGTGAACTGGGAAAAGATAAGGGCCTTGTGTCCGCCTTCTATGGCCTCTCCTACAAGCTCAATAAGCTGGGAAAACTTTCCAGAACTTAACCCTTTTTCACCCAAAAGGGCAGGGTGGTTGGCAACTTGTCTTAGGCGCAAAAGTCCTTCAAGGACCATCATCTTTGAGCGCCCCATACCCTTAGCTTCTACCTGTCTAAATATGGACAGGCGATAATGGTCCCTTATCCTTTGATAGAGCTCTTTTTGTTCATCTGTCATGGTGCACATGACAATGGATTCAATCTTGTCAGGAAGCTCCTTGGCCACTTCTTCCTTGGTTCGTCTTAGAATAAAAGGGGCTACTAACTGTTTAAGGGTTTCAAGGACCTCCTTATCCCCTTGGGCAGCGGGCTTTGCAAAGCGCTCAAGATATTTATCCTTTGGGCCCAAAAGCCCAGGATTCAAAAATTCCATCTGAGACCAAAGCTCTCCAAGATGATTTTCAATGGGGGTGCCGGTAAGGCAAAGCTTGTGATGCGCTCTAATTAGCCTTGAAGCCTTGGCAGTTTGGGACTCAGGGTTTTTAATATATTGGCTCTCATCAAGGACGGCATAGTTAAATTCTATGTCCTTTAATTTCACTATGTCCCTTCTTAGGATTCCATAGGTAGTCAAAAGACATTCCCCGTCTTTTAGCCCCTTTAAAATTTCTTTTCTTTGGGGGCCAAGGTAGGGAAGGATCTTGAGCCTTGGCGCGAACCTCTTTGCCTCTGATTGCCAGTTAAAGACAAGGGAAGTGGGTGAAACTATGAGGTTTGGAAGCCTTGTCCCTTCCTGTCTTTCCCGATCCAAAAGGGCAAGGACTTGGACGGTCTTTCCAAGCCCCATGTCATGTGCCAGAATCCCTCCAAGGCCAAGCCTTTTTAAAAATTCAAACCAACCCAGGGCCTCTTCTTGGTAAGGTCGAAGGGTTGTTCCAAAGCCTTTTGGCGCACTAAGGGGTCTAATGCCCCTAAAGTTTTTGAGCCTTTCCCTTATTTCGTTAAATCTATCATCAAAATTTGCCTCTTCAGCCTCTGAGATAAGCTCATCCAGAAGGAGTGCGTGGGCAGTTGGAAATTTGATTGTTGGCTCTTTCTCCTTTTCCCCCTTTATCCTTGCAAGCTCAAAAAGCCTTTTATTTTTTTCAAGCCATTTTGAAGGAAGAATGCCCTGTCCGCCAGAACTTAACCTTATGGTTTTTTGCCCCCTTTGAAAGGCCCTTATGACCCTTGGAAGGGGAACAGATTCGTCCCCAAATCGAATGTCTGCCCTAAGGTCAAACCAATCCATTCCTGATGAGATGTTAAAGCCATTGACAATGCCGGTCTTTACAGGCTTTCCATCAGTGGCCTCAAGGATAAAGCCTTCCTTTTCAAGGGTGTTTAATTTTTTATCTGCCCCTTCAAGATCAAGCTCAAGGAGCCCTTCCTCATAGGTTTCCTTAAAGCCCAGATCGAGCAATCTATAAAGAAATCCATGTTCCAGCTCCAGGTTTCTTCTAATGACAGTCCAGGCGTCTTTATTAAATACTTCCTTTTCCTTGTTGCTCAATGGTATTTTTAAACCCTCATAATTGAATGAAAGTTCTCCAGTAATTTTCCCATCTTTAAAATCTAAGATCAGATTTGGCTGTGGTTTGACGTCTTTTTTGATCCTTGGGCTAAATTCATGGGGCAGTTTTATATATTCCATCATTTTGTGGGAGACTGCCCTTTCAAAAAGTTCGGGAAGTTCTTTTTTCTTAAGTATAGGAGGAGATTTTTTTGTTATTTCTTTGACCAACTCAAGTGATGTTGGCCAGGCCAGTTCATACAAGGTTGAATTACAAATAATATAAAGTGGTTCCGAAAATATAAAAAATATCTCTTTGTATGGAAGTATTTCACCGTTTTCAAGCACAATTTGCGGTGAAAGTATATATTTCTCCTCAGTTTTATATGGTTTGGTCTCAAAAAGGATTTTTGCCTTTACGGCATCTCTTTCCAAAAGGGGATCGGCTAGGACTTTATCAAACTCATCAACAACAATGCACCTTTTGGTCTTTGCAAGAAAAGGAAGGATTGCGCCAATGTCTTTACTGGAGAGTTTTATGTTTTTATAGGCTTCATGGTAGTCCTTAAAAAGTCCAAAATGGTGAAACATTATATCATCGCGTTGATCAGCCTCTTTTAAAAATGAGAGAATGATTTTGTCTAAATTTGGAAGGTCAGGGTGACTTGCAAGCCTCTGGCTCAGTTTTTTAATTCTTCCGTACCGGCCATTTTTTTTAACATATTGTTCAAATGCACTTATAACTAAGCCACCAAAGGGCCTTTTTCGTACTTCATAGCGAAGGACAAAGTCCTGTGTATCTTTCCAAGGATATCTTTTTTTAATAGAATCCTTGGTCCCTAACTGAAAAAAACTGTCAAGAGAAAAGGATTTCTTGCTTCTTTCCTTGTTTCTGGTTTTTTCTTTAGAGACATTTTGGGCTGATTTTGAGGCTATTACAATAGTCGCCCATACGTGTTTACAAAGTATTCCCTGTTTGAAAAAGGGGCAGGTACAACTAATCCTGATTGAATCAGGATTTTCATCGCTAAGGGAAAGACAGATTTTGTAAGTATAGGTGCCATAGACCTTTGCTTCTATTTCACTGGTATTAAGTGTGGTTATTTCAACCCTTCCCTGTTTGGCATACTTGTTTCCTCTGCTCCTTATTACTGGTAAAAATAGGTTCTTAAAATGTCTTTTTAGATTAATAGTCAGGAAATTTAAATTATTTTTTGGCTGTTGCATACTTTTCAAGATCTTGGATGGAATCTTTTATAGATACTTCTCAAATAGCCTATATCTAGGTGCGTATAAATTTGAGTAGTGCTTATGTCACTGTGACCCAGAAGCATTTGCACTGCCCTGATATCCGCCCCACCCTCCAAAAGGTGAGTAGCAAAGGAGTGCCTGAGACTATGGGGGTGGATTTTTTTTCCCAGACCCGCCACCATACCATATCCTTTGATTATTTGCCACAACCTTTGACGGGTTAAGGGTTTTCCCCTGGCACTCAAAAAGCAGTGGAAAGCCTTTGCCCTTTTTTGAAGACTTGGCCGTGCCTTTTTTACATATTCCATGAGCCAGTAAGAGGCTTCCTTGCCAAGGGGTACAATCCTTTCCTTTTCTCCCTTTCCCGTGATTTTCAAAAAACTCGAGTCAAAATCGATTTGGTCCATTAAAAGCTCAACAGTCTCTGTGGCCCTAAGACCACATGAATACATGGTCTCAAGAATGGCCCTGTCTCTAAGACCTATTGGATCTTTTGTGTCAGGCATGGATAAAAGCCTGTCGACTTCTTCTGGTGACAGGACTTCAGGAAGCCTTCGACCAACCCGAGGGTTCCCAATAACCGAGGTGGGAGAGGCGTCTATCCTTTCTTCCAGAAGGAGGTATTTGAAAAAACCCCGAAGGGACGAGAGCTTTCTTGATGAACTAAGGGCAGTGATCCCTTTTCTTTTCAAGTGGCTGAGCCATTCAAGAATATGGCTTGTTTTACAGTCTTCGGGCCTCCTAACACCTGCCTTTTCCATAAAGGCACTGAACTGGCATAGATCCTTGCTGTATGCTTCAAGGGTCTTTTTGGAAAGGCCCTTTTCTACAGATATAAAGGCCAGATAGTCGTCAATGGTTTCTTGCCAGATGTTTTTAGAGTTCTCCAAGGAATTCTTCGGCTATTTCAGAAAGTTCTATATCTTTGCTGGTGAGGCTCAAGGTCCTTAGTTTACTCTTTAGACCCTTAAGTTCATGAGTCGAAAGTTTCTCTTTCATTTCAATAAGTTTTTCCATTGCATCAATGACAATCCTTTTTTCACTTGTTAGATCCAAGAGCAGGATGAGTGCCCCATATTCATCAGGCAATCCATATTTTTTTATATATGCCTTTGCCTTACTTCTAAAGCCCTTGGTCCCATAGGCGTCATGGAGTTTTTGAAGATCCTTGGCATGGTTTGGATCTCCTTTTGGCCCCTTAAAGAGTTGTTCTACCTGTTTGAGATACTGGCTCTTTCTTATTGGATCTTCCAGGGCCTTTTCTATGCTGCTTTTGTAGTCTTTTTCCTTTTTCTTCATATCTCTCACCTGGTTTAACTATGAAAATATGAAATCAACAACTGGCAAAATGAGACACGTAAGCCTTCCTCCATAAACTGCTCCTGTATCAATTCCTATCTTATTTTTCTGGATTAGAGGGACTTCAAAGACCGTATGACCAAAAATTATCCTCTTTCCCCAGTCAAAGTTAGAACGAATGAATTCATCCCTAATCCAAAGCATATCCTCTTCTCTTTGAAGGGCCAAGGGAACCTTTGGCCTTACTCCTGCATGGACCATAAAAAATGGACCAAACTGATGGCTTGTTCTAAGATTTAACAAAAATTCCAAATGGCTAGGAGGAATTAGATCTGTTCCCTTGCCAAAATCACCAGAGTCAAGTTCATAGCTTTTAAGGGTGTTTTTGCCACCAAATTGTAAAAAGGCAGGACTTATGTCCTTCCCTTGCAAAAAATCCATGAACATTACCTCATGGTTGCCCTTTAAAAATATGAAATTTTCAGGGTGACGAAGCCTAAGATCAATCAGAAACTGGACTACAGCCTTAGGATCTGGTCCTCTGTCAATATAGTCTCCTAGAAAGATAAAAAGGTCCTTTGTCCAATCAACTGGTATTTTATTAAAGAGATTTTCGAGCTTGTCAATTGAGCCATGAATATCTCCTATTATAAATGCCCGTTCCATATCTTAAAAGGTCAAAAGCTTCTTAAGCCCTGCATCCCTTGCATAGGCTATGGCCCTATTAAACTCCTCCTTTGTAATTCTTCTATCAAGGGGAGGGTAGTTCATAGCCTTCCCGCAAGGTCGGTACTGGTCCATGATGTTTACAACCGTATTTGGTGAAAGCTCCTTTGAAATAAATTCAAAAATCTCTTTTGAGCCAGAAAGGCCCTCTGGTAAGACAAGGTGCCTTATCAAAAGCCCTCTTAAGGCAACCCCCCTTTCATCTAAAATAAGTTCTCCAACCTGTCTGTGCATCTCTTCTACTGCCCTTTTGCAGATATCCCAGTAGTTTTTTATCTTTGAAAGTTTTAGGGCAATTTTGTTGTCACTATATTTCATATCGGGCATATAGATATCAACTATTCCATCAAGGAATTTTAGGGTTTCCAAGGATTCATACCCGCCGCAGTTATAGACAATAGGAATTTTAAGGCCCTCTTTTGCAGCAAGAAGCAGGGCCTCAAGAATTTGAGGAACAACATGTGTTGGAGTTACAAGATTGATATTGTGACAGCCGCCTTCCTGAAGGCTTAAAAAGATAAAGGCAAGGTATTCCTTTGTGACCTCCACACCTTCTAGCCCCTGGCTTATCTCAAAGTTTTGGCAAAAGACACACTTTAGATTACAGCCTGAAAAAAATACCGTTCCAGAACCCCTTTTTCCTGTAATTGGCGGCTCTTCTCCAAAGTGGGCGCCATAGCTTGCAACTTTGGGCTGTCGTCCTATTTGGCAAAACCCCTTTTCATCTTTTAGCCTGTTTACACCGCATTTATGCGGGCAGATACTGCAGGATTCCAACATCTTTAGGGCAGTCTTCACCCTTTTTTCAAGTTCGCCACTTTCAAGAAGTCCTATGTATGCCGGGACAAATTCCTTCATTTTCTGTTGAGAAGATTCCTTTTATATACCTCGAGTATGGAGATGCAAAGGGCAATCACTATTGGCCCCAGAATGAGACCAAGTAGCCCAAATACGTTTATTCCGCCTAAAATTCCAAGAAATAGCAGGAGATTGTGCATCTCTGTCTTTCCGCTAATAAGATAGGGCCTCAAGAAATAATCTACCTGGCTTATGACAAGGAGACTAAAGGTTAGAAGTATTGCAGCCTTTAGATACTGGCCGCTTAAAAAAAGTAGAATGCTTGCAGGGCCCCATACTATTGCAGTCCCTATCATGGGAACAAAGGTCCCAAGCCCAAGTATTATACCCCAGAGAAGGGGGGCTGTAAGGTCTAGGACCCAAAAGATAAAGACTCCCAAGCCTGCTTGGATGGCAGCAGCTAGGATGTTTCCGTAAAGGGTTGCATGAATGACCTCGGTGGTAAGCTCCATGAAGTTTTCAATGCTTTTTTCGCCTATTGGAAGTAGCTTTTTAAATGCCTCCAGGAACTTTTCCCCATCTGTAAAGAGATAAAAAAGGATTACCAGCATCAAAAAGGATTTAAAGAGAAGGACCGTGATATTTTTAAAAATGGCAGTCCCCTGTTTTAAAAAAAATTCGCCGGCAGACCTTGTAAGGCCCTCAATGGTTGTCTGAAGATCACTCCCATAGAGCTTAAAGGCCTTAAGGAGCTTTATGACAAGCTTGTTAAGTATTGGATACTTTTCCGCACTGGGAATCAAATCAATATTTATGCCCTTAAGACTCACCACTCCGCTAGAATAGAGCCTAAATACTTCGGCGGTAAGGCTTGTGATAAGCAAAAAGATAGGGATAATGATAAAGGCCACGATCAGAAAACAGATTATAAAGGAAGAAAGGGCCCTTTGGCCCCGTAAGAGTTCCAGGAGCCTTTTATAGACTGGATGAAAAAAAAGGCAGATAATTATGGCCCAGCATATTGGCTCAAAAAAGGGTGAAAATATCAAAAGACCGAAAAAGAGGATGGTAAGGGCAAGGCACAGGGCAATTATGCCAGATAGCCTTTCGGTCCAGCGCTCGTGATGGCCCATAGGGCCGCTTTGTTTTTTTAGGGAGTCTGGCACAGCCTTTTTATTCCATCAGGGATCTCTTTTTCTGAAAGTCTAAGTTCCCTTGCAAACTCTAGGAGTTCGTCATAGGTGCAATTTATTGAGGGCTTGCGCCTGCCGCCTTTTACATCTTCATACTCCACTTTAAGAAAGGAAAGGAGCCTTTTTCTTGTTTCTTCTCTGACCCCTTTAATATCGAATCCTTCCCTTTGAGAATAGGTCTTTAGCCTATGCCAGTTTGCTATGCTCCTTGCAACCCCTCTATAGATGCGTCTATCCCTGTTTTTGGGGTTTAGGTCCCTAAAAAGTATTCTTTTATATCTTTCAAAAACGGCCCTTTTTAAAGGTAGAAGATCAATCTCCTCCCTTTTTAGTCTTGGGCCATCCAGGTCTTCAAATAGAAAGTGAAGGCTTGAATGATAGGCAATTTCAGGCGTCTCCCCTGAGTGTTTTATGAGAAAGGCCTCCTCCTCTAGAAGCCTTTCTATCTCATTTTTATCCTTATCCATCACCACCAAAGAGGGGCCTGCCATGCCCTTTTAAGTTCCAAGATGGATTCATCCAAAACCGTCTTCCCGTCAAAAGACATCTTTAGCCTTTTTGAATCTGTCACCTCTCCTATGAGGGAAAAGGCGGTATCTGCCATTACTGCCTCAAAATCCGTCTGTTTCTCCGGCCTTACAGTTACAACAAACCTGCTTTGGCTTTCGCTAAAAAGAAGATAATCAAGCCTGTCCACTCCTTCTTGAGGGATAGCTGAAAGGTCTATTTCCATACCTAGTCCACTGGAAAAGGCCTTTTCAGCAAGGCATACACCAATTCCACCATCAGAGCAGTCGTGACAGGAGGCAACAAGCCCCTTTTCCATTGCAAGGGAAAGGGCCTTGTATCTTTTTATGGCATCATCAATTCTAACCCTTGGTACACTATTCCCCTTAAAGCCCTTCATAAGGAAATATTCAGATGCCCCAAGTTCATTATAGGTAAAGCCAAGGCAATAGACTAGGTCTCCAGGGTTTTTGGGATCCATTGTCTGGGCCTTCCTAACATCATCTATCTTTCCAATGAGGGAAAAAAGAAGGGTAGGGGGAATTGAAATCTTTACCCCACCAATTGTGGCATCGTTTTTCATGCTGTCTTTTCCTGAAATACAAGGGATCATGTAGGAGGTGCATATGTCATAAAGGGCCTTATTTGCCCTTACAAGCTGGGCAAGCTTGTAGTGGCCGTCCGGGGTTTTTTCGGATTGAACCGGATCACACCAGCAAAAGTTATCAAGACCTGACATTTCATAAAACTTTGCCCCAACACTTAAGGCATTTCTAACTGCTTCATCCACTGCCGCACATACCATGTGATAGGTGTCTATGTCGCTATAGCGAGGGCAAATTCCATGTGAGACAACAAGACCTTCAAAACGATTTAGATCGGGCCTTATGACTGCCGCATCACTTGGCCCGTCATTTAGATGTCCGCAAAGGGGTTTTACAACACTTCCACCCTGAACCTCGTGGTCATATTGACGGATTACGTATTCCTTGCTGCAGACATCAAACCTTGAAAGCACTGCCTTAAGCTCTGAACCAAGGTCAGCGGGTTCTTTAAAGTCAGGCTCATCATACTTTGGTTTTTCCCAGATAGCAGTTAGGGACATCTGAGGGACGCCTTCATGGACAAAGTCCATATCAAGATATGCCACAGTCTTTCCATTGTAGAGGCAGTGGTATTTTCCTGAATCTGTAAATCTTCCAAGGACTGTGGATTCCACCCCCATCTTTTCTGAAAGGGCAAGGAATTCATCAAGTTTTTCTTGGGGAACAGCAACGGTCATCCTCTCCTGTGCCTCGGAGACCAGTATCTCCCAGGGCTGAAGGCCAGGATATTTTAGGGGTGCCTTGTCAAGGTGAAGTTCAAAGCCTCCAGCCTCCTGGGCCATTTCCCCAACAGATGAGGAAAGTCCACCTGCCCCGTTATCCGTAATGGAATTATAA
>WFZZ01000184.1 GCA_015489315.1 Deltaproteobacteria bacterium
TTAAAAGGGGTAACAGATGAGCCGACCAATGACCATTTCTGAAAAGATTCTGGCCGATCATGCAGGGCTTGACTATGTGGAGCCGGGCCAGCTTGTGGAAGTAAAGGTGGATATTGCCCTTGGAAATGACATAACTGCACCCATTGCCATAAATATCTTTAAAAAGGCAGGTGCAAAAGAGGTCTTTGACAGGGAACGGATAGCCCTTGTGGCAGATCACTTTACTCCTAATAAAGACATAAAGAGTGCTGAACAGGTAAGGATGCTGAGGGAGTTTGCAGAAGAACACGCCATCCTTCATTTTTATGAAGGGGGAGATGTTGGCGTTGAGCACTGTCTTTTGCCTGAAAAGGGAATTGTGCTTCCAGGGGATGTGGTGATTGGGGCGGACAGCCACACGTGCACCTATGGTGCCCTCGGCGCCTTTGCAACAGGAGTTGGAAGCACGGATCTTGCCGCCACCATGATAACAGGCTACACCTGGTTCAAGGTGCCAGAGACCTTAAAGCTTGTGTATGAAGGGGAGCTTAGGCCCTGGGTTACCGGAAAGGACCTCATCCTTTATACCATTGGGGATATTGGTGTAGATGGCGCCCTTTATATGGCTATGGAGTTTTGTGGGCCAGTTATCGAAAGGCTTTCAATGGCAGAAAGGATGACCATGTCCAACATGGCTATTGAAGCAGGTGGAAAGGCAGGCCTTATAAATCCGGACGAGATAACAGAAGAATATTGTTCAAAAAGGGCAAAAAGGCCTTATAAGCTCTATAAAAGTGATGAAGATGCCCAGTATGCACGTGTAATTACCTATGATTGCTCAAATATAGAGCCACAGATAGCAATGCCACACCTTCCTGAAAATACTGTTGGAATATCAGAAATCGGGACCATTGAGCTTAACCAAGTGGTGATAGGCTCCTGCACCAACGGAAGGATTGAGGACCTTGAGATGGCAGCAAGTATCCTAAAGGGCAAAAAGGTCTCAAAGGGCCTTCGGTTAATTGTCCTTCCGGCAACACCGTCCATATGGTCAGAGGCCCTAGATAGGGGCTATTTGAGGACATTTCTTGATGCCGGGGCAGTAATTGGGCCACCTACTTGTGGTCCTTGTCTTGGCGGTCATATGGGAATACTTGCTAAGGGAGAAAGGGCCCTTTCCACAACCAACAGGAACTTTGTAGGAAGGATGGGGCATCCTGAAAGCGAGGTTTATCTGGCAAGCCCTGCCGTTGCCGCAGCAAGTGCTATTTTGGGCCGAATTGGAAGCCCTGAAGAACTGTAAAAAGGGGTTAAAATATGAAGTTTAAAGGACGAGTCTGGAAGTTTGGAAAAAATGTGGATACAGATGCAATAATTCCAGCAAGATATTTGAACACATCCGATCCTGGGGAGTTGGCGAAACACTGCATGGAAGATGCAGATCCTGATTTTCCCAAAAAGGTAAAAAAGGGAGATATAATTGTAGCTGATAAAAATTTTGGATGTGGCTCTTCCAGGGAACATGCCCCAATAGCCATAAAGGCAGCAGGGGTTTCCTGTGTAATTGCCCCTAGCTTTGCAAGGATATTTTACAGAAATGCCTTTAACATGGGGCTTCCCATCTTTGAGTGTGAGGATGCGCCCGAGCTTATCTCAGAGGGAGATGAGATTGAGGTCGATGCAGACACAGGGGAGATAGTAAATCTCACAACTGGAAAGCACATGAAGGCGCAACCCATCCCTCCATTTATGCAAGAGCTTATAAGTGACGGCGGGTTGATAGCCCACATCCTTAAAAAGAAATCGCTATAGGCAAGAAATCCATATTTTTAAAAAGACAGGAGAAGAGGTATGAATAAGTATAAGATTGCAGTTATACCTGGTGACGGGACCGGTCCTGAGGTAGTAAGAGAGGGTGTTAAGGTCCTTGAGGCCGCGGCTAAAAGGTTTGGATTTGAGCTTGATTTTACCTGGTATGATTATGGCGGAGAAAGATATCTTAGAACAGGGGAAGTCCTTCCAGAAGGGGCGATAGAGGATCTAAAGCAATATAAGGCAATCTATCTCGGTGCCATTGGGCATCCAGATGTGAAGCCAGGGATACTTGAAAAGGGTATCCTTTTGGCCCTTCGCTTTGCCCTTGATCAATATGTAAATCTTCGCCCAGTAATACTTTATCCAGGAGTGGATACCCCCTTAAAGGATAAGGGACCAGAGGATATAGATTTTGTCGTTGTCCGCGAAAATACAGAAGGCCTTTATGCAGGTGCTGGAGGCGTTCTAAAGAAAGGGACCCCTGACGAGGTTGCAGTTCAAGAATCCATCAATACCAGAAAGGGGGTTGAGCGCTGCATTCGTTTTGCCTTTGAATATTGCAAGAAGAGAAACAAGAAGAAAAAACTTACCCTTTGTGGAAAGACCAATGTCCTTACCTTTGCCTTTGATCTTTGGGAAAGGACATTTTATGAGGTGGCAAAAGAATATCCTGATATCGAAACTGACTATGCCCATGTCGATGCCACCTGCATGTGGATGGTGAAAAACCCTGAATGGTTTGACGTAATTGTTACTGACAACATGTTTGGCGACATAATCACAGACCTTGGTGCCATGATCCAGGGCGGAATGGGAATTGCTGCAGGTGGCAACATTAACCCTGAAGGGGTTTCCATGTTTGAGCCCATTGGTGGAAGTGCCCCAAAATACACAGGGAAAAATGTTATCAACCCTCTTGCGGCCATTTGTGCAGGCCAGATGATGCTTGACTATCTAGGGGAGGAAGAGGCTGCAAAGGCGGTTGAGGATGCAGTTAAAAAGGTGGTAAGCAAGCATCTTAAGAGCCTTTCGGCAGGAAAGATGGGGTATTCCACCACAGAGGTGGGAGATCTAGTTGCCGATTATGTCAAGGGCTAGAGGAGGAAGATAGACCATGAGCAAGGAATATTCAGTTGCAGTGGTGGGCGCCACAGGGGCTGTAGGAAAGATGATGATAAAGGTCCTTGATGAGCGCGACTTTCCAGTTTCAAATATCAAGCTTTTGGCATCTGAGCGCTCTCAAGGCAAAAAGATGCGTTTTAGAGGCGAGGACGTGGTTGTTGAAAAGCTTGACCACGACTCTTTTGACGGGGTGGATATTGCGCTTTTTTCTGCCGGAGCTTCAAGAAGCCTTGAGTTTGCGCCTTCTGCTGCAAGGGCAGGCGCTGTGGTGATTGATAACTCAAGCGCCTGGCGAATGGACCCTGATGTTCCCCTCGTTGTCCCAGAGGTAAACCCCCATGCCATTTCTGGCTACAAGAAAAAGGGGATAATAGCCAACCCAAACTGTTCCACCATTCAGATGGTGGTGGCCCTAAAGCCCCTTTATGACTATTCACCAATCAAAAGGATAGTTGTTTCCACATACCAGGCCGTTTCAGGCTCAGGGCAAAAGGCCATAGATGAGCTTGAAGAGGAGATAAAGCAGTGGGTGATCAAGGGATGCGGCAATGACCCTGGAAAGTCAAAGGGATATGTTGGGGAGTTTGAATATAAGGCCTACCCGCACCAGATTGCCTTTAATTGCCTTCCGCACATAGATGTATTTCTGGAAAATGGTTACACCAAGGAAGAGATGAAGATGGTAAACGAGACCAGAAAGATAATGGAGGATGACTCTATAATGGTCTCTGCCACAACAGTGCGTGTGCCGGTATTTTTCGGTCATTCAGAGGCAGTTAACTGCCAGTTTGAAAGGGAAATCACTGTTGAAAAGGCAAGGGAGCTTCTTGAAAAGGCGGAAGGGGTGAAGGTCCTTGATGATCCTGAAGAGAATCTCTATCCAATGGCCATAAAGGCCGAGGGCACAGACTACACCTACGTTGGAAGGATAAGAAAGGACATCTCCCAAGAAAACGGGCTTGATATGTGGATTGTTGCAGATAATATCAGAAAGGGTGCTGCAACAAATGCTGTCCAGATAGCAGAAAAGTTAATCGAGTCCTATCTCTAACAGTTTTTTAAATTGGCGGGCACAAGGAAATTCTTGTGCCCATTTGTTAATTAAATATTAAATAAGATTGAAAGGTTATCAAGTTGAGCGCTCCGCAGGCCCCGCCATCTAAAAGAATTGAATCCATTGATTGGATGCGCGGGCTTGTGATGATCCTAATGGTCCTTGACCATGTCTCCATGGCCTATGATATAGGGCATTTTTCTGCAGATTCCGCAGCCTTTTTTAAGCCAGGCCTTGAAATCCCACTTTTTGTATTTTTGACAAGGTGGGTCACTCACCTTTGCGCCCCCACATTCGTATTTCTTGCAGGGACTGCCCTTGCCATAAGTGTTGAAAGGAGGGTATTCCGCGGCCAGGATTCATGGGCCATAGACAGTGGAATTCTAAAGAGGGGGGCCTTCATTGCCGCCCTTGATCCCACTGTCATTTCGTTTTTTTCCTGGCGACTTTCCTTTCAGGTCCTTTATGCCATAGGGGTTTCCATGATGCTGATGGTTCCCCTTCGCCGTCTTTCAAGTTTCTGGCTATTGACCCTGGCCCTTGGATGGTGGTTTGGCGGAGAATACATCACAGGGCTTTTCTGGAATCCATCTTCAGGCCATCAATCTGTGCTGGCAGCTCTTACTGTAGCACTCTACAAGGCCCCTGGTGTAAGCATCAACTACCCTGTTATCCCCTGGCTATCCGTAATGGTTCTTGGCTGGGTCCTTGGAAGATATCTTATGAATTATACAATGGGGCAAAGGGTTCCCCTTCATCCTCAAAGGCTCATTTTTCTTTCTGGGGTGATCTGTCTGGTAGTCTTTGTTCTAGTCCGCTATCTTGATGGCTATGGAAACATGTGGCTTTATCGAGGTGAAAAACACGATTTGGTAAGCTGGCTTTATGTTAGCAAATATCCCCCTTCCCTAAGCTACATGAGCCTTGAAACAGGTCTTATGTGTGTAATCCTTTCTGGTCTCATGGAAATTGAAAAAAGAATTACTCCGAACCCAAAGGGAGTGCTTCTTGTCTTTGGTCAAACTGCAATGTTCTTTTATCTCATTCACCGGATAATCCTAGAAGGAAGTGCCACATGGCTTGGTTTAAGGGGTTTTGTGACCATCTGGGAGATTTACCCCATAACGATTGTCCTTCTTATTCTTCTCTATTACCTTTGTCTTTGGTATAGAGACCTTAAACGAAAATATCCAGGG
>WFZZ01000185.1 GCA_015489315.1 Deltaproteobacteria bacterium
AATTTAGATCACCAAAGAGGTCGATAAGTAAAAAATCCAATAAAATGAAAAAAGGAGGAATTAGTATGAGATTTCTTGGATTAGGACTAATTTTATCGTTTTTGGTTGCGGCCTGCGCCGGCCCTGCTGTTCAGGTAGATGATCAGCTTCATGCCACAAGACAGGTCCTTAACAATGCAAAGGCACAAAAGCTTGATAAAAAATGTCCAAAGGACTACAAGGAAGCAGAGCTTTTGCAAAAAAAGGCTGTTAAGCTCTATGAAAGCTGCCGTGCCGAAGAGGCTATGCCTATTGCAAAACAGGCCTATGAAAAGGCAAAGTCTCTGTGCCCACCTGTTCCATGTCCACCTGCTTGCAAAAAGCCTGAGGGACCAAAGGATAGCGATGGTGATGGTGTATTAGATCCCGATGACAAGTGTCCCAACACTCCTAAGGGTGCACAGGTAAATAAGGTTGGCTGTTGGATTGTAAAGGGTCTTCTTTTTGACTTTGATAAGGCCGACATTAAACCTCAGTACTACAAAAATATAGATGCAGTAATCAAAGTTCTAAAGGCCAATCCAAACATGAAGGTTGAAATCCAGGGACACACAGACAATGTAGGTTCAGCCGCTTATAATATGAAGCTTTCATTAAGGCGTGCCCAAGCAGTAGCAAATTATATAACAAGCCATGGAATTTCTCCTTCAAGGATCACTGTTAAGGGCTATGGTTTCACAAAGCCAGTTGCATCCAACGATACTCCTGAAGGAAGGGCACTTAATAGGCGCGTACAGATCAAGCCTATCTATTAATCACTATTCAGTAAATACGTATTGAAAGCAAAAAGGGCTGCACTTAACGGTGCAGCCCTTTTTCGTTTAAAAAATCTTCGAAAAATAAACGATATAAGAAGTAGAATTAAATCTATTTTCTAAGAGGCTATTTTTGAGGTTAGATTCCAATCTTTCGCACAAGATTTTAAAAAAATACAAGAAAGAGGGGCTTCCTTGTCTTTCTGATACAATAAATAGACTGATTACCCTTGATGAAAAAAAAGAGTATTCGGTAGAAGATCTTTCTAACATAATCCTTGAAGATATTGGTCTTACAGGAAAGGTTTTAAGAACCGTAAATTCATTTTTTTACAGACGGACAGGTAAAGAAGTAACCACAGTTACCCAGGCAATAGTTCTTCTAGGGTTCAACACAATTAGGGATATTGCCCTTAATATGGCAGTACTTGATCTTGCAGAAAGGAATAATAATACGCCCCTTTCAAGTTTACTTTTTTCTTCCTTTTTAGCAGCACATTTGGTCCAATATATCTACAAGCCAGAAAATGATCTTGAAGGAGAGTCTGTTTTTGTCGCAACACTATTTTATCCTCTAGGTAGGATAATTTTAGCACTTTTTGATGAGGATCTATATCAAGAAATATTTAAAACGGCAGAAAACAACCAAGGTTTTGACAATAATGTAAGCCAATTTTTAATGGAATTGGGAAGGGGCATTTGTGAGCTTTGGGGATTTCCTCCTCTTATTAAGGAAAATCTCGAAGGTTTTGGCAAAGGTTCAAGCAGACTGTTTGTCACCATAAAAGATAGCCATGAGATTTCAAGAGTTATTTCCTTTAAAAAGGATGTTAAGAATATTTCTGACATTCTACAAAATTTATCAGAGGTAACTGGAAAGAATGTAAGGACTATTTTGCCTCTTATTGGAAAGGCAATAAAGAAGACCTTGGAGTTTTCACCCAAATTTAAGGATATCTTTTCTCAAAAAAGTCTCAATGAGACCATTAAGACCATATCAAATGATGCAGGCCATTCAATTGTATCTACAAAAAGCTCTTTTAAAAAGGATAGTGTTGAAGACAGGTATTTAAATCTACTTACACAGCTTACTGCTTCTATTACCAGACAAGGATTGAGTCTTGATCAGATATACCTTTTTGCAACAGAAGTAATTTTTAGAGGACTTCCAGTTGATAGAGTATTTTTACTCCTTTTAAGGCTCAATAAAAAGGAACTTGTCCCTCGCTATGCAATCGGTAAGGGAACTAAGGCATTAAGAGATAAGCTTGTAATACCCTTTCCACCCAAAAAATCCAGTCTCAAGATTAGCTTCATGGAAAATATGGTTATGGTTTCTACCTGGAAAGAATGCCTTGGCCATGAAGATAAACAGGGCTTTCAAAGAGAATTTACTGGACAAAGTTCAGTGCAAGTTTTGATGGCTCCAATAATAGTATCTGGCAAATTCATAGGTTGCTTTTTAATGGATAGATTTATTGAAAAAAAAGGATTTTCCCAAAGGGATATCCTAAAGGCCGAGGCAATAAGAGACCTTGTGGTGATGGCAAGTTCAAAAAAGTGAATTTTTATTGTCATATGTTTCCTTTTTTCATAACACTTTAAAAGTTCATTTCTCCAGGTAGGGTCCTTTTTTCTATCACAATTTTTTCAGGTATTTTGACTAGCTCCTTTCATTATCTTAAGATGTCAAATATTGATTTTTAATTGCACTTATAAACTATAATAATAAATAATAGGTTATTTATGCCAAATCGACTCTATAAAGAAAAAAGTCTTTATCTTCTTCAACATGCCAACAATCCAGTAAATTGGTACCCCTGGGGACAAAAGGCCTTCAGAGACGCAAAAAAACGGAATGTTCCACTTTTCATATCCATCGGATATGCCACATGTCACTGGTGCCATGTTATGGAAAGGGAGAGCTTTGAGGACCAGGAAGTAGCCTCCTTTTTAAATGAGCACTTTTTGCCAATAAAGGTTGATAGAGAAGAGCTTCCTTATGTGGATCATGTATATATGAGTGTGTGTCAGATAATTAATGGCCAGGGAGGATGGCCTCTAAGTGTTTTTGCTACCCCAGACAAGGAGCCTTTTTTTGCGGGGACCTATTTCCCACGATATTCAAGGGCGAACATGCCTGGTTTTCTTGATATCCTTAAGACAATTGCCATTCAATGGGAAAGATGTCCTCAAAAACTCATTACTTCAGGAAAAAGGATTGTTGAAGCAATAAACCAGGCGGCAGTTAATAAAAAGGCCTTAAGGGGGGCACAATTTGAAGACCTTATAAAACATGCCAAAGAAGGCCTTATGTCCATATTTGATGGTCAAAATGGGGGATTTGGAAATGCACCTAAGTTTCCAAGCGTCCCCTTTTTGGATTTTCTTTTAACCCTCTATGAAATATATGGCGAAAAGGGTCTTTTGGAAATGGTCGCTTTTACCCTTAAAAAGATGCGACTAGGCGGGATTTTTGACCACCTTGGCGGTGGTTTTCATAGATATAGTGTTGATGAAAGGTGGTTTGCGCCTCACTTCGAAAAAATGCTCTATGACCAGGCCCTTTTGATTTCAACTTATCTTAGGGCATATGGTTTTACAGGTTATAAGAGTTTTAGGGAAACTGCCATTAAGTGTGGAGAATATTGCCTATCAACTTTATTTCATGAAAAAGGTGGTTTTTATTCAGCTCAGGATGCAGATACAGATGGTGTTGAGGGTGGATATTATCTCTGGAGTGAAGATGACATAAGAGAGCGCCTTGGTGATGATAGCAGCGACATTGAGACATTTATTTCCCTATTTAATGTAAAATCAGGCGGGAATTTTGAACATGGAAAAAATATCCTTTTTCTCAAAAAAGTGCCATCAAAAGAGCAGTCCAAGATAATTTCTGACATTTCAAAAAGGCTTTTTGATTGCAGAGGCAAGCGAAATCCACCCCTTATTGATAAAAAGATCATCACTTCTTGGAATGGCTTAATGATAACTGCACTACTAAATCTTTTTGAGGTAACCAGAGAAAGAAGATATCTTCTTGCCGCTCAAAAAACAGGTGATTTTTTGATAAAAAATCTTTTTAAAAATAAAGTGCTTTTCAGACGCTATTGTGATGGTGAAGTCAAATTTGGTGGGGTGCTTGATGACTATTCAAATCTATCATTGGCCCTGGTAATGCTAAAAAGATATACCGGAAAAAGAAACTATTTGAAGCTTTCAGAACAATTTTTAAAAATCTGCCATAATAGATTCTATTCAAAGGAGCTTGAGACCTATCTTTATGCTGATGGTAGTAACCTAGATATCCCAATTAAACTAGAACCCCCAGGTGATAGTGCAATCCCTTCTCCTTTATCCACACTTCTTATGTCCTATATTGCCCTTTATAAAGAGACAGGGAAAAGTCACTGGCTCGATCTTTCAGAAGATATACTTATAAAGGGAAGAAAGGGGATAGAAGATTCTCTTTTAGGCTACTGTAGCTTCCTAGAGGCCTATCTTCTATTTGAAAGGGCCATGAAAGATGACCATAAATGAAATTATAGGACTTGCTTGCCTATTATTTTGGCCTTTGATACCAATTTTTTGGTTTATAACTCATGGGCTTGCCGTTTTGGGTAAAAGGCCACCCCTACTACTTCCATTCTTGATAACGGCCATTTTTTACCTGCCATTGGCCATATTTTTAACGGACAATGTCAGTTTTTTCCTTTCAAAAGGCCTTGTCTTCCCGCTTGCTCAGAGGGTTACAGGATGGCTTCTTTTTTCCCTTGGAATCCTTTTACACATTTGGACCCTTTTACTTTTGGGAAAAAGGATAATCGGAATACCTGAGATACAATCAGACCAAAGTGTAGGGCTTGTCACAAAGGGGCCTTTTAAATTTCTAAGACATCCAACCTATCTGGCACATCACATGATATTCCTTGGCGCCTGGTTTATTACTGGTTTTCATGCAATCCTTGTCGTTTTTTTGCTGGATGTAGTTATAACAAGATTTTTCATTGTCCCTATGGAAGAACGAGAGCTAAAGAGGCGATTTGGGAAAAGGTATGAATCATATACTAAAAAGACAGTAGGATTTTAGGGTTTGAAAATCTAGGTCTTTGACTTTTTTTGAAAACAGTGCATATCATTAAATAACAATTGTATTTTTTCTATAATTCCTTTTAAAGAGACTAGGAGGATTATTATGAGGTTAACTCAAATTTTCTCCTACCTGGTGTTTGGCCTTATTTTTTTATTTCTGTTAAAGGATGCCCTTGCCATTTCTGACGGGGATTATCTTGCAGTAAGTCAGCCTGGAATGAAGCTTGAGCTTGCTAGCGGGAATTATGATTACTGGATAGAAACACCTCGAAAGATAGTTGATCTTCAGACAGGAAGTTATGAGGTTAGAGGAAAATATATATTTTTTTATCCCGATGCCAGTGACATAGGAGATTTAAAGCCTTCAAGGGCCGAAATCATTGATGATTGTAGTCTAAAATGGGGAAAGGCCGGAATCTTTAGAAGAAAAGGCTGCATCCCCAGAGCCAATTTTTCAATGACTTCGCCTCCAGTCACTGTGCCACCGGCGGGTGTAAAAAAGGCTTCCTTTTTTAAGACAAAAGAAAAGGCTTTTCCAAAGATATGGAGGGTCTTTAGGAAAAGGGAATTTGAGATTTATATCCCAGAGGGTTGCAAGGTACAGGAAGATAAAAAATTTTCAGGTATTTCTCTTCTTTTTAATGACGGCGAGGCATGGATAGGAGCAATGCCTCAAAATGCGTGGGATTTGCAGAAAAGAGCCCTTTCAGGATGCAATTTGGAAGGGGCCTTTCAAAAGGGAAACACCACTATTTTTATATGTAATCCAAGTTCAAATATACGACTTGTCCAACTTGTTCAAAAAAGAGATAGGTCCTCCATTGCAAGCTTTGTAAAGGCAGGGGATTTTTCCACCTTTAAGGCCCTTTCCATTGCTATTTCCTCCTTTAAATTCATGGGTAAAAAAGGCTATTCTGGAAAGGGTGCTAGTGCGGTCAGTTTTACAAGATGGATGCCCCGGGACAGGAGTTTCTTAATAGAAATACCACAAGGCTGGAATGCAAGCGGAGGCACGGCAGATCTTGGTGTAAATGGTTATTTTAGGATAGTCCAAGTCCTTTCGCCTGATAAAAGGGCAGGGTTTCTGGGTGTCTATTACCCATTTTATCAGTATGCCCAGACTACCATTGGCTCAAGTGGAATTCCACCGGAAGATGCGCTGACCTTTATAAGGGGCAGATTCTTTTATGACCTGAGAAACAAATATAAGATAGAATTTACCAACCTGCACTTTGATTCGCTGAATATCGATCAAGGACTTTCACAAAAGTTGACCAAACAATACAATGTGTTTGGAGTCCCAACTGGGGGAAAGTGCAATGTGCAGGTGGTTGAGGGACAGGGTATATATCTTGAAGACGGAAAGGAGTTTGATATCTGGGTCGGGGGCCTAATATCATATTCAATCCTGCCGCTCCAGGGATTGGGCTATAGTTATTACTGGGGGCCGGCTCCAGTTTTTGTTGAGGTGGCTCAAAAGGGTGAGCTTCCTAAGTGGTTAAGTATCTTTAAACGCATGGCAGATTCCTGGAGGCCCAACTGGCAATGGCTCTCCAGGCATTATAGAAATGCAGCCATTGAGCAAAGAAATATCATTAGCCATTATAGACGAATGTCCGACCTGATACACAAAAATGCCGAAATGCGAATGAATCAAGGGATGATGGAATACGAGGCAGAAGAAAACGAGAAAATGGAAGAATTTTGGGATACCTTTTATGCCCTGGGCGGGGAAGAGCGTTATGATAACCCTGCTACCGGAGAAGAGATAGACTTGCCAATAGGCGCAGATAAATATCTTTATGATAACTATTCCCAAACATGGGTTGGGATACGGCAAGATGTCCAAGGTAGTGAAG
>WFZZ01000186.1 GCA_015489315.1 Deltaproteobacteria bacterium
GTGGTGGACGGCTTTATTTCCGGAGCAGGCGCAGTTGTGGCCCTGGCCCTCTCCCCCCTTGTTTCAGACTATATCTTTTGCGGCCACTCCTCGGTTGAAAAGGGGCACAAGGTGCAGATGGAATACCTTGGACATAAGCCCATCCTAGACCTCAACATGAGGCTTGGAGAGGGCACAGGGGCCGTTCTGGCCATGGGCCTTATCGAGGCGGGGCTCAAGATATACAAGGAGATGGCCACATTCGACCAGGCGGCAGTAAGCCCCGGGAATGAGGCCATATAGCACAAACAACATCAGGCCCAGGTAAAAGTGTTAACAGACAACCAGCGCCCTCAGCGAAGACCTTAATTTAAAACCCTATATCCCCTCTGCCTCATGCACCTGGTATAGGCCTTTTTGTACTTTCTCTCTGCATTTATGGCAGAGTAAGTTCCTGCACCTATTCCGCCAGCGGCCGCCCCTATTGCAGCACCCTTTCCTGCATGGCCAAGTACGGCCCCAATTGCAGCGCCAGCGGCAGCGCCCACTGCGCCACCAATAAGGCCTCCCTTTACGGTCTTCTCAGGCGTGTATCCTGCCAAATGCTGCGCGTAAATCCTGCATTCGGCAAGATCCCTTGTGTAATTGGAATATCTTGGCTGGGCTGTATAATGAACGACTTGCCTTGGCTGCTTCGCACTGGCGACTCTTGTATGGGTTCTTGCCGGACTTTTTCGAACAAGCCTCTTGCGCAAATGCCTTGCGGTTTTATTTTTGTTTTTTTGCATGGAGGAAGTTACAGTCTTGGTCATTTCCTCTGTGGTTCTTCTATCTTGTTGATTAGAAACCACGTAACTGGTTACGGCAAGGCCGCATAGGATAAAGAAGGCCAATATCCAGGCAATATTATTATTTTTTGCCATGCCTATCCTCCTTATCCCCAAAAAAGAGGGAGGGAGAAAGCCCCTCCCCTTCTCAACGTCTCTATGCTTAAGCTTTTAATTATCCATGCATGGACACGAGCATCCATGTCCTCTGCCCTTAAAATCCCTAATGGGTTGACCCTTACTGTCCACAGGTCCCCTTTCCCAGTCGCTTTCAATTATCTTATTTACCTCATCCTGGGAAAGGTACTTTGCCGTGTATGTTGAACCCAGTGATTCCAGATATGAAGTAAAGGCCCGTAGGTGATTCCTTGAACCCTTTACCAGGTTCTGAAATACCATGAGTACGTCCTGATTATCACATTTTTCAATGAGCTCGTTAAGGTCCTTGATATCGAGGTCCTCAATAGTAGCACCAACCTGAAGGGCCTGCTCAAGGCCCTGACTTCCCTCACTGGTCAAGGTATCGTATAGCTCCTGCATCTCAGCAGTGGCAAACTGCCCAAGCTCTAGACCTTGAACAGGATTTTCAAGCCCATACTTTGAGATAAGGGAACTAACAGCATTCATGTGCCTCTGCTCTGAACCTCCGATGTTTAAAAAAATCGGAGATTTCCACTGGTTATAGAGAAAGGAGTAAACATCCCTTGCAAGTTTTTCCTCCTCCACCATCTTTATAAGCCCTTCCTGCTCTTCCTGGCTCAGGTCCTCTTTTGGAAGTTGACTTACTATTGATGCCATGCCTCCTGGTCCTATTCCCTGGCCATTAAAGCCGCGTGGAGTTCCTTTGCCCGCATTGGCTGCTGTCATCGGCATTACCAATAAAACCGCTACTAACATAATAAAGGGTGCCAAACATGTCTTGTTCCTAAACTGCATCATTTCTAAGTCCTCCTTCTGTTTTTTTTAATTTCTCGTAGCCAAGCTAGTGCCCCTAATAACTCAAGATGTGTGCCATAAGACCTCTATTTAACAATCCCAAATTATTCCAGCATGTTACTGGCACCATAAGGAGAAAACCTTTGCGTCCTATATCGACAAGGGGCGCTATCCCTCGACATAAATGTCGAGAAAAAAATGTGGCTTGGCGAATCCTTTACAAATTTTTGTTTTATATTCAGGATGTTATTTTTATGGTATCTTTTTTGAACTATCTATATGTAACCACAGACAGGAATTGATAAAACAAAATGAAAGAGCCCAGAAAAAGATATTTTTTCGTTTTTTTTATCACTGGCCTTTTACTAATTCTTTTGCCATTGCCAGGAGTTTACGCATCAAGCCTCATTGAAGGACGAATTACCAGCATTGACTATACCAATAACAACGTGACCATTTTTGATTTTGCTGATGAAGAGGAAAAGGTGGTAACGGTCCCGGATTTAAAAGGAATAAAAAAGGGTTCCGTAATAAGGATGTGGCTTCATGAAGATGGTAGCGGGAGGCTTAAGGCCAAAAGGGTTCAAAAAGGAAGGGACCATGATGCTACTGGCATGAAAAGACGCCTTAGGAAAGCGCTTAACTCCATGCATGGAAGGGGCGGCCGGGGCCGCGGCCACAGATGCAGATGCAGGTAGAGGGAGTCATTTAACTCATGGAGCTTCCTAGCCTTTGGAAGGCCAACGCTTATGCCTTTTCTGCAATCTTCCTTGTAGCAGTATCTGTCGCATTATGGCAAACCCATTACGTCAACAAGATATTTCTTCAAGAGGCACAGGACCACGCAAGGCTTGCCGCAGAGATTGCAAAGATAAACGCAGACAATGCCGTGATGGCAAAAAAAACAAGCCAGCAGATCCTTGCGACCTTTTTGAAAAGCCAGGCCAAATTCATCCGCTACCTTCAAAAGGTTGAACCTTTCACACCAGAAGAGATATGGGCCTTTGCCAAAGAGTCTGGACTGTCAGGTGTAACCATTATAGATGGCAACAACGGCACGATAACAGAAAGCCGAAAGGACTGGATCTCACATTCTGCCAAAGAGCTTTGTGATAAAAAAAGAGGGCTTATCCTCCTTGCAGATGAAAAACTTTTTGTCTTTGTAAGCCCGTGGCAAAAGGACAGGCTTTGCATCATAACCGGCATTGATGCCTCAAACATCCTTGATATACAGAGAAAGATCAGCCTTCAAAACACCCTCAGGCAGATTGCTAGGCTTTCAGGCGTGAAATACGCCTGGGTATTTTCGAAGGAAGAGGCCTGTCGTCAGAAAAACGGCTGGGGGTGCCCTGAAAACTGTGATCACAAGAAAAGCACCAAACTCCTTAACACCATACAGGGGCCAGTTGTCCAGGTTGAATTTCCTATATCAAGGGAAAAGATCCTCATTCTTGGCATGGACGCAAGCGAACTTAAAAAGAAGCAGAGAAATATCTGGGCGCTACTCATAATTTTTTCTGTGCTGCTTTTAATTTCAGGAGGGGCAGTAACCTGGATCCTTTATAAGCACCAAAAAAATTACCTGCAGCGGCTCAACGAGTATGAGAAAAGGCTCTTAATAGAAAAACACGAAGCAAGTCTTGGGCGATCGGCTGCAACCATTGCCCACGAAATCAGAAATCCACTTAATGCGGTTTCCATGGGTGTACAAAGACTGCTTCTTGAAAGAAAAGGCCTTGCAGAATCAAATAGGGAAATGCTCCTTCTAATGAAAAGGGAGCTTGAGCGGACAGAGGCCATCGTCTCTGGCCTTTTGGAATATGCAAAACCTTCTCGCATGGAAAAAAGAGAAGTTTCCCTCAGGCATATCATCCGGGAGGCCCTTGTTTCCGCCCAGGAAAGGAAAAAAGCGGGAAACATTGGCATAAACATGAAGGCCAAGGATGATGGAAGGATCCTTGGTGATGCGAAGCTACTTCGCCAGCTCTTTGAAAACCTGTTTGTAAACTCTTTTGAGGCTCAGCCTCACGGGGGCGAGGTAAACATTGAACTTCAAAGACAGGGCGAAAGGGTAAAAATCCTTATATCCAACAAGGGCAAAATCCCGGGTAAAGATGAGCTTAAAAAGCTCTTTGAACCCTATTTTACCACCAAGACAAAGGGCACCGGCCTTGGGCTTGCCATTTGTCAAAAGATTGTAAAGGCCCATGGAGGCAATATAAATGCGCGGGTCCAAGACGATACCTTCATCTTGGAGATAACACTTCCAACAGGTAAAGGAAAATGAGCAAGATACTTCTGATAGATGACGAACCAGTACAGCGCAAGATACTGAGGGAGTTTCTCGAGGAAAACGGCTTTGAAGTGGTGGAGGCGGAAGATGGTCAAAAGGGAATCGCCCTTTTTCAAAGGGAATTTGTGCCCCTGGTGCTTCTTGACCACAGGATGCCTGACATGAACGGGGATAAGGTGCTGGAAGAGTTAAAA
>WFZZ01000187.1 GCA_015489315.1 Deltaproteobacteria bacterium
ATGCAATTCATATAGTTTTGTTTCAGGCCTAAGGTAAAGCCTTAATCTGTTCTCTCTGCATAACGGACAAATCAACCGGTATTCGTCCTTTTCTGTTTCCCAGGGCTTAAGGCTTGCTGCCAAATCTCTTATTTTTATCCCCAGCAAATCCCTGACTTCAATAAGATGAGGCCTCTTCAAACATGTTATCAGCGCTTCTTTATTATGCTCAATATCCGCTCTGAATCTGTCTATGGTGCTTTTATTCTTCGCTTTGCATTTGAGCCTTCCGCCCTCAACGCTAATTTTAATTCCAGCGAATTGAATATCCCTGAGCAGATTCATGGCCCCTAAAACCATTCTTCCACCTCCTCTTCAGATTCAATATTTTTTTCTCTGGAAAGGGGTTTAGAAACGTCACAACGTAACATTCCGCTATCCATGCAGGTTTCAGGGGAATTTGGAGGCGTAACATCGTCTTTCGTGTGACGGCACCAAACGTCACATTCATTATTCTTTTTTTCCTGTGTTACGCTTTGTGCCGTCACATCTTTTCTTGTGTGACTTTTTGAAATCGGGCTGTAGCCCCCATCATTAGTGGATTGTGACGTTGTTACGTTTTGTTCGGAGGGTAAATAACGAATAAAAATTTCCTCGAAATCAGAAAGGAGATATCCTTTTTGTGTTTTGCTACTACCAATGCGAATAGTTCGGGACCCTATCCCAAACTGTTTCAACCGTTTGGCAAGAATACTCGGGTTTATACCCTTGCCCCTTCTCATGTCCCCCCAGGGCCTTTCCAAAAGTTTGTTCAATTCTTCTGTAAGTTCCTGTGACGAAATACGGTCTGCATCTTTTTTCTTAAAAATATTCCTAATATCGGATAATAAAAGCTCACCAATGCCTTGTTCATCTTTGGAACCTTCTAGTGCAATCATTGCCTTTCTGGCGAGTTCTGGCCATTCTCCACCGGCATTGTCCGCAATGGATATTAAGGGTGCCCAATTATCCAGGGCACGGTCATTGCCAACATCCGGCATTTCCGGTTCCATGTTCAATTCAATATCCATTGTCCATTTCAAAAGTTTTCGTCTAAGGTCTTGCATGTTTTCAAAGAAATCTAAGGGGAGCTTTTCAAGTTTTATTGAGCTTGGCTTCCTATGTAATAAAACGATAATGCTTCTATCCTCAATGGTTTCAGGAAAATCACCTATCTTGGCTAATGATTTAGGACACCATACAGAAAACCGTTCCGGCTCCATAGTGTTAGGATTAGTTCGCCAGACAAAGCCTCCGGTTCGTTTATGTCCGGCATTTATAAGCCCCCTCAATTCATTATTACCTTCCAAGAATGTGTCAGCCTCATCAATAAGAAAGGTCGGGGAATGTTTTTCAGTCACCCTGTAAATAGCGGCAGCACTTATATTTGATGATGGCAATGGTTTAAAAACCAAACCATTTAAGATATCCAATAGTTTTGTCTTGCCGCACCGCTTTTCAGGGCTTTTAATGCCAAGGATGGGCATGATTGCTGATTTGTCAAAGCAATATGTAAAGCATATCCAAAGGGGAATTGCCACATCAGCATATTCTGGCAGGTACATTTGCCGCTTAAGAATACTGCGGATTTCATCCAATAGGGCCAGTCCGTCCACCGCATCCGGCCAAGGTTCCAGAGCTTCAAAATCGTCTTTCAATGATTCCTCATTTTTATAAGCCCGCTTGATAACATCCCTTAAGGTAGTGCGGGAAACCCCTAAGACTCTTGCACTGGCTTTAATCTTTTGGTCGGCTGATAATTCATCCAGGTTGATTAAAAGTTTTTCGATGGCTTCTCTACTTAATGCCTTCTTAACCTGGAGCCTAACCGCATTAGGGCTTTCTTCCTGGGCAAGATCATTAAAATCCGTTCCCTTACTTTCATCATCCAGAAAGGTCGGCATGACAAATAAGGCCTGTGCCTGTTCAGCGGCTTCCCTACCGTGTTTTTCCCCTGGATTCCCGGGTGTATTACGATCATTGTCCGCACATACAACAAGAAGGCTATGTGGATAAAGATCGCTCAGGGCTTTGGAAACAGCCGATAGGTTGTTGGAATAGAAGGCAACCACCACCGGATAACCCGTTTCCTCGAACAATGTCAGCCCTGTTGTAAGGCCTTCACAAATCAAAAAGACATCAATGGGCTTGTTTTCATTCAGATTGAATCCAATAGGAAAAAAACAGCCTTTAGTACGCCCACCTGTAAGGAATCTTTTTTGAAACGCTCCATTCTCTCTAAATATTCTTTGGACTGTCCAAAGGGTTCCACTTTCATCGTAAGCGGGAACTATCAGGGTTTCCCCAATAGTTTTTAGGCCATTACATGGGTTCACCCCTTTTGATTCCAAATAAGGGTGTCCTTTACACTCATCGGCCTCTGAATAAATATCTTCTGCTCTACTTTTAGCTTCCTTCTGTTTTTGGATCTGTTCCTTTCTTAAAAGTTCCCGTTGCCTTTTTATAGTACGTTTGAGGGTTGCCCTTTGTTCTTTATTAAGCCCACCTTCATTAAAAGACTTCCAGCCTACTTCATGGATTCCTAGTCGCCAATCTCCAAAGGAAGCGATAAGGCCCTGGTCAAATGAATGGATTACATACCAAGAGTTCTTCTTTTTGGGCTTTTCTGGATCACCTGAAAATCGTACCAGACGGCCAGAAGTATCAAATGATTCAGGTGGATTGAGCCCTCTTTTAATCATGGCCTCCTTCAAGGCTTCCAGGGCATTGCCAGAAAAGGAATTAAGTGCTAAGTTTAGTTTGTCTTTGGAAATTTCTTTAGCCCTCGTTACCCCCATTAGGTCGAGGGCTTTATTTTTGCCTTCCATGTTAAGCCTCCTATATTACTACTCCACTCCTTTAGCTGGTTTACCTGTTGCCTTTGGTAAATTTTTCATGTAATCCACGACCTCACTTTCCAACCATCCAATACACCGAGGACCAATCTTTCTTGGTCTGGGGAATGTTGGTATAGTTTTCATGTGCCGGTAAATGGTCGGTTTCGAAAGTCCCAACAGTTTCATTACATCTGGCATCCGGAGAAATCTTTCAGGGTATTGACTTGAATGTTTCATTTAAAAAGCCTCCTTGATTTCTTGAAAGATACTGTAATACCCTAAAATCATGGATAAAAGTGGGCTATCAAGAGCTAAATCAGCCCTAATTAAACACTCAAAGAGGCTAATTTATTTATATAAAAATAATAGGATGGAAATATAAATTGAGTTAAGATAAATAGAGTAGATCAGGAGGATTTTGCTATAAAAGGATGAGGATATTTCTTTAATTTGGTCTTTAGGTCGCCTATAGCGCTTTTTATAACGTCCTTTGAAGGATATATACCTAAAATTTCAAAAAGCTTGTGAAATGGTCCTCTTCTGTCAGCGCTGTATCCGGGTATTTTGCCTGTTGCTCTCCAAAAAGTCCAAGCAAGCCGGCGAATAAAATACCTTATTGCGAAATCAGGCTGTTTTCCTGGCTTAACGGGAATTCCATGTAAGTTCTTTTCAATAGTATGCTGCACCAGAGAAAGGTATGCCTTCAATATCCCTAATTGGCTATTTTTCAAT
>WFZZ01000188.1 GCA_015489315.1 Deltaproteobacteria bacterium
GCCATTTTTGCCCTGTCTTGATCTATGGCACTTACACCAGTTTCAATATCAATTCGTGGAAGAAGACCTGCCATCTCTTCCCTAACCTTGTGTTCTCCTGCCTTTACCCTTACCTTCTCAGATAGGAGCCGCAAGTTTGAGGAAATCGCCTCTTCAACGGCCTTTTTTATATTAAGTCTTCGTTTTACCTCCTTTACCTCTGTATTTATGAGGTTTGCGCCGGTTAAAATCAAAAGGCTTGGATAGATATTAAGGCCCCTGGCGGTGGCCATATTGATGGTAAGGTCTCTGGTTCTTATGAACTTGATCTTCATCCTTTCAGGGCGTGCACCCTTTAAGATGTCAATTACGGCTACCGCTGTCCTTCTGGAGAGCGAGACATCCTTGTCCCTTGGCTCTACACCTGCCAAAAGGCCACGTTGAACCTGCCTTTCATCCCAAAGGGCAAAGGCAGGAAGCCCCTTTTTTACAAAATAGCGGGCAAGCTTTTTGAACTCTAACTCATCAAAATACCACAAGGGGCCAACGGCCACTGCGTCAACTGTCTTTGGGATGGATTGTATTAACTGGTCATAGGTTGTGGCAGGGATTATGGTAAGTTTTATATCCAGTTTCTTTTCAATATCTTTAAGGTATTTTTCCAGGGTCTTATCCCTTATGATATCCCTTTTATCAAGGATTATCCCAAGGTGTCTGAATCTATGGACCTTCTCAAAGCTTTTAATATCCCCTTCAAGGTAAAAGGCCGTGTCAATATGGACAAAGTTTCTCTTTGGCCTAAGCCTTTTATAAGCCAATAGGCTTGCTATGTAAGGTGCTACAACTGGCTTAGTGAGGTTTTTTGTTTCAAAAGCGGCTTTTGCAGAAAGGATACCTATGGCAAGGATTATGTCAGGGCCCTTTGGGGATAAAAGTCTTTTTAAGGCCTTTTTTGCGGCGTTTAGGCTTTCGTTTGATGAAAGTGTCCACTTTTTGGAGAATCTTGGTTCAAATTCACTTGGGAAGGCATCTGCCAGCGACTTTTTGAAAATCTGGACCAGGTTCTCGTCTTTTGGAGTGGAACCATCTGTCAGAATCCCTATTCTGATTATCTTTGGTTCTTTGGGTATCAAGGGGCAGGTACCTTTTGCAAGGACCTGGAGACACATGGAGAGGATCAGAAAGGTAAATAAACAAAATATCTTATAAGGATGATTCAACATGATGTTCTCCTGCCATTAATGGATCTTAAAAAAGGTTGCATAGAGGACTGGAACAAACACCAAGGTCAAAATGGTGGCAAAGCCCAGCCCAAAGACAATGGTAACTGCCATAGAAACAAAAAAGGCATCTTTAAATAGAGGAATCATACCCATCATAGTGGTGAGGGCTGCCATCATGACTGGTTGTAACCTTGAAACCCCTGCATCGATAATGGCATGCAGCTTATTCATTCCAGATCGTATATTGATGTCCGTCTGGTCGATTAAAACCAGGGCATTTTTTATTAACATTCCAGAGAGGCTCATAAGTCCCAATAGCGCCATGAAGCCAAAGGGTTGATTAAGAAGCAACAATCCGGCAGTAACACCTATTAGGGAAAGTGGAACGGTCAGCCAGATGATCAGGGGTTGTCTGAAAGCATTGAACATAAATATTACAATGAGAACCATCATGCCAAAATAGATGGGGATGTTGGCTGCAAGCTGGCTTTGGGAATCGGCTGAATCTTCAAGCTCTCCGCCCCAGGCTATGAAATAGCCAGGTTTTCCCTTTAAGGGAATGATATCGTCATATTTAATCGGAATGGTGGAAGCAGTCCACTTTTCTCCCTTTTCAAGAGGCTTTCCTCTGTAGGCAGCTAGGTCAACGCCAAGGGCCTGTTCGATTTTGGGTTTGGCCCTGGCCATGAGCTCTGCTGGAAGTTCATCCCTTGGGTCCGCATGGATCTTAATAAACATTCGCCTTTGCCAGCGTGAAATTCTTGCATTTTCCCACTTGGTATCTATACCGTTCAACACCTGAAGTAAGGGAACGTATTTGCCTGCCATTGGACTGAAAATTTGGATTTCCGTTAAATCTTCGATAGAGTTTCTCTCATCACAGGGTGCACGGGCTATAATGGGAATGAGATTGATGCCTTCCCTGTAAACACCAACCGTTTTTCCGGAAAAGGTAGTCTCAATGGCATGAGCCACCATTGGTCTAGTAATTCCAAGGGACATAGCCCTTGTTTCGTCAATGACAGGAACTGGGACCTCTACCTTTTCTCCCCACTCGGTCCTGACCGATTTGGCATTTTCTGCCCTGAATATTCTCATGGCAATTTCAGCCATCTTTCTTAATTCTTTCGGGTCAGAGCCATTTATTCTCAACTGGATCTTTCCGCCATTTGCAGGTCCTAGATTAAACTTCTTTACGTTGATGGCTGCATCAGGGAACATTTCCTCCAGATGGTTTTGTATCCTGTTTACCATGCTGTCGATTAATTCATAATCTTCTACGGAAACTAGGATGCTTGAATATTGATTGGCTGCTTCGACTGGAGTGGCGTAGGTCAAAAGAAATCTGGGATGTCCCCCGCCAATTGCGGAGGCAACCTGCGTGACACCCTTTTGTTTAAGGAGATATTTTTCTATTTTCTCAACCTTTTTCTCTGTATCCAATATATGGATGCCTTCTCTGAAGAAACATTCCACCATAAACTGCGGTCTTGTGGATGCAGGAAAAAAAAGTTGTTTGACGAATCCAAAACCAATCAAAGAGGCAACAAAAAGTGCTACAACTACAGCAATTGATATCCATCTGAACTTTATGGCAAGGCTGAGCAGTTTTCTGTAAATGGCATAAAATCTTCCGCTATATGCATCTTCAGCCCCTTTGGCCACCTTGTCCTTTTTACTCAAAATAAATTTTGAGGTCATAAGTGGCGTTGTGGTAACAGCTGTTATCCATGAAAGCGACAGTGATATTAGGATAACATAATAAAGGGACTGACAATATTCACCAGTAGAGTTGTTCATGCCCCCGATGGATGCAAAGGCCATGATGGCGACCGCGGTAGCAGCAAGAAGTGGAAGTGCATTCTGGCTTACCACATCCTTGGCTGCGGTAAGGCCATCAATGCCTTGTTTCATCTTTATCTTCATGCCGTCAACGACCACTATGGCATTATCGACCAACATGCCTAGAGCAATGATAAGTGCGCCCAATGAAATTCTTTCAAGGGTGATGTGATAGTAGTTCATCACCACAAAGGTTGCTGCAATGGTCAAAAGGAGAATGAATCCAATGATGACCCCAGATCTAATCCCCATGAAAATTGCAAGGACTACTATAACTATGGCTACTGACTCAAGGAGGTTTGTAATAAAGCCATTTATTGCCTTTGTGACAGACTTGGACTGCATGGAGATTTCAACAAGGTTCATTCCAATGGGAATTTGGTCTTCAAGCTCGCTCAGTCTTTTAAGAACTGCATTTCCCATAGTAACTGCATTTCCGCCAAGGACTGTTGAAATTGCTATGCCAACAGCCCTTTTGCCATTTACCCGCAAGATTTTAGAAGGAGGCTCAACAAATCCCCTTCTGATCTTGGCCACGTCTTTTAAATAGATTAATTTTCCATTTTTTGAGGCAATAAAAAGGTTGCCAAACTGTTTTTCTGATTTGAATTCGCCGGTTGGGTCAAAGGCAAGATATTGGGTGCCAAACTGTATATGCCCTGAATCTACAGGTAGGTTTTTGGCCTCAAGGGCCTGAAAGATATCCTTTTGCGTAATTCCAAGGGCTGCCATTCTATCCCTTGACATTTCGACATAGATGGCCTCTTTTCTTAGACCAAAGAGGACTATCTTTTTTACATCCTTGACCACCAATAACTCCCTTTGAAGTAGCTCCGCTACCTCTTTAAGCTCAGGATAGGTATAACCATCTCCTACAAGGGCGAAATAGACTCCATATACGTCACCAAAGTCATCGTTTACGGTAATGGGGCCTGCACCAGGTGGCAGAAACTTTTCGTTGTCTGCCATCTTTCTCCTGAGTTCATCCCATACCTGAGGAAGGTCATTCTTTCTGTATTGGTCCTTTATGACCACATGGACGAGGGACATGCCTCTAGATGAATAGGAATCGATTCTTTTGAGCTGCCCCATTTGCTGTACAGCCTTTTCTATTACCTCAGTAACCTCTTCCTGGACCTCTTGTGGAGATGCCCCTGGATATGGACAAAGGATTACAGCTTCTTTTATGGCAAATTCAGGGTCCTCGAGCCTGGGAAGGTTCTGATAGGAAATATAACCGAGGACAAGCATAACAGCGGTGAGGGTCCAGGTAATAACACTTTTTTTTATGGAAAATTCGGCTATATTCATTGCCTTAAATTCCCTCTTTCTGTTTTTCCCATGGTCGTACCTTCATACCTTCTTGAAGCTTGGTTACCCCTGCAATAACAATAATCTCACCTGTTTTAAGTCCCTTTTTTATTTTAATGCAGCATGAATCTTTTAGGCTTCCCACTTCCACGAATCTCTTGTGGACCTTACCATCGTCTCTATTGAAGACCCATACATAGGGTTTGCCTTTAGGGTCATTTATGACTGCAAGGGCCGGAACAATGATATTGATTTTTCCCGTATTCTGATAATAGGCTATTACTGTGGCAGTCATGCCTGGAAGGATATTTGCCTCCTTTGGCTGGTCCATCAAAAAGACCATCTGGTAGGTCTGGGTTTGGGGGTCTGCCTCAGTGGAATATTCCTTGAGGGTCAATGGGAATTGCTTTTCAGGTATGGACTGAAATTTGGCGACAACCTTCGTGGTACTGTCTTGTCTAACTGCCGCCATAATGAGTTCCGGTACGTTTACAAGCAGCTCAATCCTTGAAATATCCTGAAGATATGCAATAGGCTCCTTGGCCTTTACCTTGTAGAAATTTTCCACGTATCTTTTAGCAATAACTCCGTCAAAAGGGGCACGAAGGACAGTGTCGCAAAGGGCATTTTCAGCATCTTTTAACCTTGCCTTTGCCACATCTCTTGCTGCAAGATATCTTTCAAAATCAGCCTTTGAAACCTGTCTTTTGGCATAGAGCTCTTTATAGCGCTGAAACTGTTGTTCTGCCTGGTTGTATTTGGCCTTTGCCTCTTTTACTGCATTTTTAAAGTCTCTGGGGTCTATCTGAGCAATTATATCCCCTTCTTTTACAAACTGGCCTTCTTCAATAGGAAGCCTAATTAAAGGTCCTGAGACCTTGAAGGATAAAACTGCCCGTCTTGCTGCCCTGACAGTTGCCGGGAAGCCCTTTTTCAAGATTTCTTCAGTATTTTTAACAACCATAATCTTTACTGGGCGAACGACCTCTTTCTTCTGTTCTGGTTCCTTTTTGCCGCAACCTGTCAACAAAAAAGAGAGAATGAAAATGAACAAAAAGGCAGATTTATACATATTACCCCCTAAAAAAAATCAAATAAGTTTTTTCAGATGACGAAAAAGTTTTTAAAACTTCTTTATTTTATTGGATTTTTAC
>WFZZ01000189.1 GCA_015489315.1 Deltaproteobacteria bacterium
TAAGCATTATAAGGCATAAGATCAAAATTTTTTCAAATTTAATTCATTTAACGGCATCCCATAACCTATTTGTGCTGCAAGACATGATTCAGATGGCAAATTCCAAAAACTATACCCCCATGTTCTCAAGGCCTTTCTTATATCGCCTTTTGTAAATCCAAAATCAGAAAGCGGAGTTCCTATTCCAAGTTCTCTTAAGGCCCTAATGCCAGGCCTAAACCTTTTTAAATCATCGGCCTGAGTACCGTCAAAGATTAAATATTTCCCTTTAGATAGATATCTACAAGAATCTATTATCCTTGAATAAATATTTTTTTTACAAAAATAACACCTGTAAAGACCATTTTCCCTTATCTCTTTTATGGAAAGTGGATCAAAATAAAGTTTTGATATCTTTACCTCAAGCTCCCTTGAATTATTTTCTATGGTTTTTCTAGCAAAATCGGATAAAAAAATTGATTCAACATTCAGGGCATAAACAGGTACTCTTGACCATCTTATACATGCTGAAAGAAGGAAGCTACTATCCACACCTCCAGAAAAACCAATGGCAATAAAATCTTTGTCTATATCCTTTAAAAAGGACCTTAGTGCCTCAAGTCTTTTTGAAAGCTCCACAGCTAAATAGAAGGCAATGTCTCCTGGGGCTCACCTAACAAAAAATTTTGTGACTCTATCCAGTCTTTTAGAATAAAACATATTTGTCTTGCCCTTACATAGCTTGAAAGCGGAGCGGTTTTCACCTCTTTGCCATTAATGGAAATTGTGCCACTTTTTAGCTGGGCATAGGTCACCTGTGCAATGCTTTCACCCTCCCCTTTTGGATAGGCGCGTCCATAATCAACTACTTGGGTGACAATTTCTTCATCGCTAATGCCAGTGAATTCAGCAATCTCCTCATTCAATATGGGGATTGGCACCCCGATACCGACAGCAAGAGAACAGCCATAACCCAAAATGCTTACTCCCACAAGCCACCTTGGAGCCATGTTTTTCATATCTCCCATGACCATAAGGGTTCCGGCCGGTTTTATGGGCACTCCTCTTTCCGTTCTGGGAACAGATGGATTATGCTGAGTACCAGGACCAATTACATATCCAATGCCTCCACCTAGAAATATCCTCGTTCCAATTCCAATTGTCTTATAAAAAGGATCATTGAAAAGGGGGCTTATTTGTCCAGACGTACAATAGTTTGCATTTCCCATATTGGGCTTGAGGGTTCCCATATAGGTAAATACGGTCTTTTTTGTAAGGTTTATGGCACAATTATAATTTTGATAGGCATTTCTCGGATTACAAAGCTGGGCATAGGGTAAGTCCCTCAACCTTATCCTTTTTTCAACATATTTCTTCGGATAGCAATGGGTTCCGTATGCAACAGCCTTAAGATGAACAGGTTTTCCGGCAACAAGGTCATGTATTACGTGACCACCGCCATAGAGAAATTCACCTGGATAAATTTTATTCAAGGGATCGTCTTCCCTAGGCTCTGTAGCTCCAATATAGGCGTCAACAGCAGCAAGCCCGGCATATGTGGGCACCCCATTCAGCCATATCTTTGCCGCCTTAATACCTGGCTTGGTGTGCCCTATGTTAATGAATGCTCCTGATGAGCACATGGGAGAAAAAGTCCCTGTTGTAACAACATCCACCTCCTTTGCCGCCTTAACTGCCCCCTTTTTCTTCACAATTCCTATCATCTCTTCGGCAGTCACAACCACTGCCTGGCCCTTTTTTATCTTTTCATTTATCTCCTTTATTGTCTTATTGACCTGAAAATGTGCCATCTCTGCCCCCAGCTACTCAATTAGTGATAAAACTTTGTGTCCTTTGCCTTCAATTTTTTTTATAATTGGCTCAACGTCTGTCTTTTCAAGCCTAATATAATAAACTTTTCGTCTCGACGATTGGGCATCAACACCTACGCTAATTATTTTACTTCCCATGGACCGAATAAGTTTCAAGACGTCATCAATACTTCCCTCTTTTTCATTTAAAAGAACATCTAGGCGTGTGCTTTCTTCCAGAAGGCCCAAAAGCTCAATGAAGGCACCAAGGATGTCTGTTATGGTGATGATTCCAACAAGACGTCTTTTTTCAAGTACTGGAAGGCCACCTATTTTATATTCATGGATAAGTCGGGCTGCAGAATCTATACTGGCGTTCGGATCTATTGTTATGGGGTTTATGATCATAACATCAGACATGGTAAGGTCAGTCATGATATCTGTTAATAGATACTGCCTCAAATTGCTTTCTGTTACAAAACCCAACATCTTCCCGTTTTCCACTACAGGAAGGTGTCTGATGGAGTGATGATGCATTATCTCTATGGCATCCTTCAGGCCAGCATCAGGAGATATTGTTACTACATTTTTATTCATCCAATTTTTTACCTTCACTTATCTAAACCTCTCTTGCACTTTTAAGCACCAAAATTAATAAAAATCGAAGTATAATATGGCAGTAATTCTATGTTTTCAATGAAAAACTCTATAATTAACCGCCATTTCAGCAATGGTCAAAGGAATTTGAATAGAACCATATTAGAATATTTACATAATTCCCTTATCCGATTAAATATCTTAAAAAATTTTGACTAAAGAGGAGGACTAGATGGCAAAACATAAGAAAAGAGAAAGAGAAAGGGAGATTGAAAGGAGAAGAAGGCGTAGGAAAAAACGCATGAAGCTTCGTGCAAAGGGGCTTCTACCTCCACCAGAAGAATCTTCAAAATCCTAGCTAATCTTTTTTGCCCTTTTTATTATTGAGGCAGCAAAAAGGGCAGCCCCTATTCCGCTATCTATATTGACAACAGCCATGCCAGGGGCGCAGGAATTAAGCATTGTAAAAAGTGGAACTAGTCCATTTAGATGGGAGCCATAACCTATACTTGTTGGCACTGCAATTACAGGGGCGCTTACACAGCCTGCTACAATGCCTGGAAGTGCCCCTTCCATCCCTGCAATAACTATTATTACGCCGGCCTTCTGGACAAAATCAAACCTTTCAAAAAATCTGTGAATACCCGAAATTCCTACATCAACTAGGCTTTCATTGTATATATCACAAAGACTTAGAAGTTCTTGGGCCTCCTGACAGACTGGAAGGTCAGATGTCCCTGCAGTAATGATTAAAACCCCTTTTGAAATATCGCGACCAGAAGCTTTTTTGTCTGGAAAGGAGATGGTCCTTGCTATGGGATTATACTTTAGTTCGGGAACCCTTTCTACAAGATAGGATGCCGAATCCCTTTCAACTCTGGTGATCAAAAGGGGGAGATTTTTTTTGACAAGAGTGCATGAAAGCTCTAAAAGCTGTTCCTTTTCTTTGTTTGGACCGTAAATTATTTCAGGAATACCCTTCCTTAAATATCTATGGTGATCAAATAAGACATCTTCGATCCTTTCAAAGGGCAGTTTTTTAAGACTCTCTACTGCATCTGAAATGGAAAGTTTGCCATCTTTTACTGCCTTTAAAAGACCCTTTAGTTGTTCTTCGTTCATTTATTATTGACAAAGATAGGACTTAAGGGGTTCAAGCTGTTCTTCAAATTTTTTTCTTATTTCAGATGAAATTTTCCCCCATTCTTCTTGCATGGAGGCAAGGGCACCAAGTGCCTCCTGAGTCAATGCTCCCTGCTGACCACCTAGAGATGCTTGAACCTGTTGCTGAAACTGGCTTTTATAACTAGAGATAGTCTGTTCATAGTTCTTTAAAAGATACTCAATTTGAGGAATGACCTGGTCTGCAATTGAACCCTTTATCTCAGAAAGCCCTTTAAATGCCCTCTTTATAGTTTCCCATTGTTCCTTTTCTCTCGGAAGAACAATGTTTCTTACAAGTATCTGACATGCCCCTTTAAGGGCGATCTGAATATATTGACCGGGGATATCCTTCATCGCCTCCTCCATACTTTCAACCTTTTTCATCAAAAAGGAGGCTGCCCTTTTCTTTCCTTCATCTTCCCATTTTTGTTCCTCTAGTTCTTCTTTAGAGACCTTTCCAAGCCTTTCCGCCTTTTCTAGGGCAATTTCAAGGGCACTTTTTATCTCTCCCATATTAAAATATCCCCCTTATTTGGATTGCTGTTTAGGAAGGTTTTATAATCATTGCAATGATTTTAATCAAGCTCGTGACGAAAAACTTAATTATTAAATTCAGTTGACTGTTTATTAAAAGACTTTTTATTTTTGAATTCATAAATACATGACAAGGAGAGCATAATGGCAACAAAAAACCCGGAATGGTTACCATCTCTTTTGGATCCAAAGACATATCCTCATGAAACCAATGAAATCAAACTCATTCAAACCCATCTTTCTTGGGTATTTCTGGCAGGAGAGTTTGTTTACAAAATAAAAAAACCGGTGGATTTCGGCTTTTTGGACTTTACCACTCTGGATAAAAGACACTTCTTTTGTAAAGAAGAGATCAGGTTAAATAAAAGGCTTTGTCCTGATATCTATTTAGGTGTTGTACCAATAACCAAAAGATCCAAAAATGAGTTTTCCATAGGTGAAAATGGTGAGGTGGTTGAATGGGCAGTAAGAATGAAAAGGATGCCAGAAGAAGGCATCATGTCCTGTCTTATAAATCGAGATGAAATAACCAAAAAGGATATTGATGCCATATCGAATATCCTTGTACCCTTTTACAATAAGGCAAAGGCCAGGGAGGACAAGGTATTCCTAGGCGGCATTGATGTGGTGAGGGAAAACTGTGAAGAAAACTTTGCCCAGACAAAGGATTTTATTGGAAATCTGGTCAAGGAAAGGGATTATGAATTCATTGTAAAATATACCAGGGACTTTTTAGAAAAAAACAAGACCCTTTTTAAAAAGAGGCAGGAAGAAAGATACATAGTTGAAGGACACGGCGATCTTTATTCAGCAAATATATGTATAGATAGAAAAAAAGAAAAAATATATATCTTTGACTGCATAGAATTTAATGAAAGATTCAGATATGGAGATGTGGCAGTGGATATTGGCTTTCTGGCCATGGATCTTGACTTTCTTGGACTTTGTGACCTTTCAAGCATTTTTATAAAAGATTTTCAGGAAAAGACCGGTGATAATGATCTCTTAAGGCTTATGGATTTTTATAAATGCTACCGGGCATATGTACGCGCAAAGATCGGCTGTTTTACCTGGGCTTCTCCTGAAATAGATGAAAAGACAAAGAATGAATCTTTTAATAATGCAAAAAGATATTTCAGACTTGCCCTTAGATATGCTGGTGGGATTTCTAAGGTACCAAGGCTTATATGTTTTATGGGCCTTTCAGGCACTGGAAAATCAACTCTTTCAAGGGAATTTTCAAAGATTGAAGGCATATCCTATTATAACTCTGATTATGTAAGAAAGGAGTATGTTTGTGGCATCGGAGCTGAAACCAAAAGGCTTGAACCTTATGGAAAGGGAATATATTCCAAGGAATATACTGAAAGGACATATAGGGCACTTTTCCGCCTTGCAGGGAGGCATCTTATTGTTGGTGAAGACGTAGTCCTTGATGCAACATTTCTCACAAGGGAAAAAAGGGCCAGATTAAAAGAGGTTGCTAGGGCCTCTGGGGCAAGGCTTATACTAACAAATTGCATCTGCCCTGATGATACTGCCATCTCCCGGATGGAAAAAAGGCTTGAGTCCGGAAAAGATGTCTCAGATGGAAGAAAAGAGATATATCTTTCGCAAAAAAGGGGCTTTGAACCCCCCACTAATGAAGAGGCTGATGTTCTGATAAATCTTGATACCTCTTCTAGCCTTTCTGAGTCCATCAAACGGCTTAAAGAGGCCATTAATGTCTGAAGATCCTAAGGTCTTTTTTGAAAAAGAGCTTTTAGAGCTAAAGACGAAAGGGCTTTATCGTTCCTTAAAACAGATTGACGATCTAAAAGGTCTTGCCATTTCAATTGGTGGCAAAAGTCTTATAGACCTCTCATCAAATGACTATCTAGGGCTAAGCCAGGACTTAAGGCTCATTGATGCAAGTATTAAAGGCATTAAGGCCTTTGGTTGTGGAAGCAGGGCTTCAAGGCTAATGAGTGGAAATATCAGGGCCTTTTATGATCTTGAAAAAAAAATATGTGAATTTAAGGGACATGAGGCATCACTTGTCTTTGGTTCAGGATATATCTGTAATCTTTCGATTATAAGCGCACTCCTTGGCCCCGAGGATGCCATATTTATGGATCGCATGTCCCATGCAAGCATTGTAGATGGTGCCCTTTTATCAAGAGCAAGGATATTTAGGTTCAATCATAATGATATATCACATCTTGAAAAAAAACTTAAAGAATATCGAAACAGATATAAAAAGGCACTAATTGCAACAGAAAGTGTATTTAGTATGGATGGGGATATCGCTCCAATTGAAGAGCTTATTTTCCTTTCAAAAAGGTATGATTGTCTTTTTCTGCTTGATGAAGCCCACGCAATAGGAGTTTTTGGAAGAGAGGGAGAAGGACTTGTCCCAAGAAGCACCCCTGAAAAACCTCATATTATGATAGGGACCTTTGGAAAGGCCCTCGGAAGCTATGGTGCATTTTGCACAACCACTAAAACAATACGTAACTTTCTTATTAATAAGGCTAGAGGTCTTATCTATTCAACGGCACTTCCTCCTTCCATCTTGTTTGCGAATATCGAAGCCTTAAGGATTGTTAAGGATTTAAAAGAGGATAGAAAAAGGCTTCTTGGAATTTCAAGGGATTTTAGAAGGTTCATTCAATATGAACTTGGACAAAAGACAACAGGGGCGTCTCAAATATGTCCACTGATTCTCAAAAATAACAAAACAAGCCTTGAGCTTGAAAAATATTTATTTGAAAAGGGCTTTTTTGCAAAGGCCATAAGGTATCCAACAGTCCCAAAAGATAGCCCCAGAATAAGATTTTCTTTTACATCCAAAATTGGCCAAGAGACCCTGGAAATGTTAAAAGAGGTCTTAAAGGAATTCTTTGAGAGAAATTAATTAATAAGTGTTTAAAAGAATTGAAAAAGGACACTCAAGGGATCTTTTGATAATACCAGGATGGGGCTTTGACCCATATTGTTTCAAAATCGATCTGATGAATTTTAACCTGATACTTCCCCAAAGACCTTTTATTTATCCAGAAATAAAAAAAATATCAGAAGTTAAAAGAATATCAGGAGAAAATGAGCTTTTTTGTCTAGGCTGGTCACTTGGTGCCCATATTGCCGCAGATATTAAAAATATCCTAAAGGATGATTTAAGTG
>WFZZ01000190.1 GCA_015489315.1 Deltaproteobacteria bacterium
AGCGAAATTATTTCTAAATAAAAACAAGCGAAAACTTAATCAAAAGCAAGATGATAAATATAAATTCTGATAACAGCCTTTTTTATGTTTTTAATTTTGCCTGATTTTACTTTGGTTTCATGGTAAATTGCCTAAAGGAGAGCTATTGGGACATATAAACAATGCGTTTTTTAAAGGAATCGCCTGAAAAACCAGAGCTTCTTGCTCCAGCAGGCACAAAGGAGGCCTTTTTCGCTGCCATCAATGCCGGTGCTGATGCAATTTATCTTAGCCCTAAAATTTTAAATGCAAGGGCATATGGAAAAAACTTTACTATTAGTGAAATAGCAGACCTTGTTGAAACTGCCCATTATAGGGGTAAAAAGGTCTTTATTGCCCTAAATTCCTTGATGAAGGAATCAGAAATTTCAGAGTGCATAAATCTTCTTTCTGCCCTTGAGGCTATTGGTCCTGACGCACTTATTGTTCAGGACATGGGAGTTGCATATCTTGCCAAGAGGTATTTTCCGAGACTTAGGCTTCATGCAAGCACCCTCATGACCATCCACAATAGTCTTGGCGTTAAGGTAGCTGAAAAACTTGGCTTTTCAAGGGTAGTACTTGCAAGGGAACTGACATTAAGAGAGATTGCACTTATTTCCCGAAAAAGCCGGATAGAGCTTGAAATATTCATTCATGGTGCCATGTGCTTCACCATTTCAGGACTATGTCTTTTTAGTAGTTACTTTGGAGGAAAATCAAGCACAAGAGGAAGATGCGTTCAGCCCTGCAGACGACAATATCTCTTAGAAAACAAAAAAGGGGCTTTTTTCTCAATGAATGACCTTTGTGCTCTGGAACTTATCCCACAAATAAAAAGGATTGGCATAGCATCGCTAAAGATAGAAGGAAGGCTTAAGCCTCCACACTATATCGAAACAGTTGTAAGGGCCTATAGAAGGGTTCTTGATAGTCCTGAAGATGATATCGAAGATGCAATTTGCACTTCTCAAGAAGAATTAAAATATGCCCTTGGAAGGCCTGAAAGCAAGGGTTTTTTCTTAAGTCCAAACCCAAAAGATATCATATCCCCTACAAGGGCTGCAAATACAGGCCTTCTTCTTGGAAAGGTGATAAACAGTGACAAAAGCTCCATTATAATTTCTTCAAAAATGGCACTTAAGGCAGGAGACAGACTTAGATTTGTCATTAAAAAAAAGGACTGTCAATACGCCTTTAAGGTCAAGGATGTAAAGGAACTGGACCAGGGCCTAAAGATAAGAGGGATTTTTTCACAAAAAAAACCTGAAAGCCTAAAAGATGCCCTTGTTTTCCTTTCAGATATAGGAATTAGAGATAAAAAAGAAAAAGGGGAAAACCGTATCAGGGTATTCAAAGGTCAAGAAAGGCTTAAGGCGTCTTTTTTAAAGGCAAAAAAGATTATTAACAATATAGATGAAATCCAATATGGTATATCTTCTCAGAAACCCCTTAAGGCCAGAGATGTCGAAATTTTTATAGCAACAAAAGAAATTGAAAGGGAAATCTTTTTAAATAACAGGCAACATAAAATTATAGTTGATCTCACAAAGAAAAATCTCAAACTATCTCTTGGCTTAAAGGGTGTAAAAAACCTTGATAAAAGGCTCATCTGGGCACTACCTCCAGTGATCTTTGAGGATGAAATCGATGATTTCAGGTCCTTAATAAAAGGTGCTGTAAGGGCAGGGCTTTTTGAATTTCAAATATCAAATATCTCGCATCTTTCCCTTTTCCCAGAAAAGGCAAAACTATATTCATCATACCAGATAAATTGTTTAAATAGTCTCAGCCTCCTGGCCTATAAAAAACTTGGGATAAAGGGAGTCCATTTTTCCATAGAAACTGATCTAAAAAATCTGAAAGAGGCCCTTTCCCACTCCAGTGTAAAACCACTTCTTACAGTCTATGGCTTTATCCCCATTTTTACATCAAGGGTTTCTCACAAGGGTTTTAATCCTAAAAGGCCAATTAAGAGTCTTCGTGGAGAAACCTTTTATTGGAGAAGGGAAGGCTCAATAGGAAGGCTATATCCTTCTGTCCCCCTATCCTTTTTGACACATTTTGAAAGGCTTATAGAGGCAGGAGCTAAAAGGTGGATAATTGATTTTCGTTTTAGCCCCAAAAAAAGAAAAAAGAATCTAAAAGTACCAGAAAGCCCGAAAAGTCTTTCGAGGATTTTTAGAGGAAGGACCTTTAATCTTTTATCAACTCTGGAATAATTCAAAAAAATTGCCCTTAAAAGGTCAAGGCAAGATTAATTTTGGAAAGTTTTTCTTTAAAAATTCAAAAATTCTAGATGACATGACCCTGTAACCTTCTTCATTGGGATGAAGGCCATCTGGCAAAAAATGGCCCTCTTCCCTTTTAAGACCAGAAAAGATGTCTTCATAAAGTGGAAGCTTATAAGAGCCTGCAAGAGATTTATACATAAGCTTCCATTTCTCTAAAGGCTGACCCTTAATATCAAATCCACAAAGGATTACTTTTATGTCGTTATCTAAGAATGTCTTACAAATGGTATTGAGATTTTCTTTAACCGATTCAACAGGAAACCCCCAGAAAAAATCATTTATGCCAAATTCCAAAAAGACCATTTGTGGCCTAGAGGAGACCACCTCATTGATTCTTTTTATGGCATCAAGGGTGGTTTCCCCTGAAATGCCAAGGTTAAGTGTTTTTATTCGTCCCTTTGACAATCTTTCAAGGACAGAAGGCCAGGAACAGTCTTCTGGAACCATATAGCCTTCTGTTATGCTGTCTCCAAAACAGGCAAGTATCATTGATGCCAATTTACAAAATCTTCAATACTTACCCTCTGGGTCCTAAAACTATTTATTGGAGCATTTTTATCTTCATAACCAAGGGACATGCCGCAGATGAGACTAAAGGTGTCTGGGATATCAAGTATCCTTTTTACAGTATTTGGATATTCTGCTAGGGAGGCCTGAATGCAGGTTGAAAGACCAAAATCCAAGGCAGCAAGTGCAACTGTCTGAATAAATATTCCCATGTCAACCAGATATCCAGTGCCAAGGCATTTTGGCATTGAGAAAAAAAGGCCAACAGGGGCATCAAAGAATTTATAGTTTCTAAACCATGCCTCCTTCCTTGCCTCCACGTCTCCTCTTTTAATGCCTATGGCACTATAAAGGGCAAGCCCACATTTAAAACGCCTTTCTTTGTAGGGATTTTTCCAGGTTTCAGGATAATAATCCATTTCAGGCTCTTCTGTTATACCCTTTTCCTTCGCTTCCAATATGGCCCTGGTAATTTCATCCTTTTTCTTACCCATTACCACATCCACTCGCCAAGGCTGGCAATTTGCGCCAGAGGGAGCCCACTTGGCAACTTCTAGGAGTTCTTCAATAGTCCTTTTGTCAACCGGCTTATCAAGAAATTTTCTAACAGATTTTCTCTCCTTTATTGC
>WFZZ01000191.1 GCA_015489315.1 Deltaproteobacteria bacterium
AATAAGTCTCCCTGCCCTTTTATATAAGATGAAAGAATATGGGATAAGCGTCTAATTTTTCCAATAGCCTCAAAGTGACCTATCAAATATTATTTACAATTTAACCTTTTTTGTACCAATGGATTTATAGGATTTTTACAACCTGTGGCAACTAGGATAATCTGAAAATTAATTTCAACCAGAATTGACCCTTGATTTATGAAAGAAAATACAAGCTTAATACGACTTCAAAAATTTCTGGCCCATGCTGGGGTATGCTCAAGGAGAAAGGCAGAAAAATTTATACAGGAAGGGCGGGTACAAGTTGATGGAAAAATTATAAAAGAGCTCGGGACAAAGATCGATCCCAAAAAGCAACAGATAACGGTTGATGGAAAACCTGTAAGGATAGAGAAACGCTATTATTATTTTTTATTAAATAAGCCCGCTGGTTTTTTGACCACTCTAAAGGACCCATTTGGACGCCCCACTATAAAAACCTTTTTAAAAAATATAACACAGCGTGTTTATCCTGTGGGAAGATTGGATAAAGATAGCGAAGGGCTCCTGCTTCTGACAAATCATGGAGAATTGGCATATAGACTCCTTCATCCGAGATATAAAGTAAAAAAAGTTTATATTGTTACGGTGTCAGGCACGCCCTCAAATGAACAGATAGAAAAGATTTCAAAAGGTATAAAAATAAGAGGAGGAGTTACAACCAACCCCTGCACGATTAAGCTCTTAAAAAGAGAGAAAAAGAGCTCAGTATTTGAAGTAGTCTTAAGAGAAGGGAGAAAAAGGCAGATAAGGTATATGTTTAGGGCCATTGGTTATAGGGTTGTAAGGCTTATTCGAATAAGAATTGGCCCCCTTGAAATAGGTAATTTAAAACCAGGATATTTGAGAAGTCTCACCAAAAAGGAATTAAGAGCACTCTTTCAAGAGGTGTCCCTTAATGCTTGAAACTTTGAATTTAAACAAGTGGCTCATTTGACAAAAAAGTCTTTAACTCCTAGAATTTTTAAAGGTATTAGTATTAAATTCCAAAAAGGAAAGACAGTATGAATATTTGCCAAGAAAATAAATATCCAACTTGGAGGATATCTCTATTAGTTTTAATTATAGCCAGCTTTCTTTTAACAAAGCCTTTATTGGCAGCGGATGAACAAAAAGGGCCTATTCCATTGCCTTCTGGTCTTTCAAAAGATACCCAATTTGTAATTTACTATGTTGATAAAAGATTTTCTGAATTGCAGAGAGAGATGGATCAAAGATTTTTAGAAATGCAAAGAGAAATGAACCAAAGATTCTCTGAACTGCAACGGGAAATGGATAAAAGATTCGAGCAAGTAGATAAAAGATTTGAGCAGGTAGATAAAAGATTTGAGCAGGTAGATAAAAGATTTGAACAGGTGGATAAAAGATTTGAACAAATGATGAATTTCTTGTGGATTCTTGCAGCAATTTTCACCACTTTGACTGGAATAGTGATTGGTTTCGCCTATTGGGATAGAAGAACCATAATCAGACAAGCCAGGGAAGAGGCCATTGAAAAAATTGAAAAAGAGGGAAGGCTTCAAGATTTTATAAGGGCCCTTAGAGCATTTGCCAGGAAGAATCAGGAGTTTGCAGAAATACTTAAGTCTTTCAATTTATTGTAAATATCCTCTTTAACCCTTTTTAAATAAGGTGGTGACTAGTTTGTCACCACCGGCAAATCTTACTCTATCAAATTTTTGAAACAATCTCCTTAAGGGCCTTTTTAACTGGATGCTCGTCTGGAAGCCCTGTAAGGGCCTTACCCATATCCCCTGACTGGGCAATATCCTTACTTATGGGTATGGATCCTAAAAATGGCACCTCTGTCTCCTTTGCTAACCTTTCTCCTGTGCCACTTCCAAAAATATCAACGGCCTCTCCGCACTTTGGACATACAAAACCACTCATGTTTTCCACTATGCCCACGACCTTGTTTCCGACCTTGTTACAAAAGGTAATGGAGCGACGAACATCGTCAATTGAAACAGCCTGAGGGGTTGTAACTATGACAGCCTTTGCATCATTTCCAAGGATTTGAAGGACACTGAGGGGTTCATCTCCGGTCCCTGGCGGACAGTCCACTACAAGATAATCCAGGTTCCCCCAGGCCACTTCCTCAATAAACTGTTTGATAAGACCTCCTTTTACTGGCCCCCTCCAAATAACGGCCTCGTCATCATCAGGAAGCAAAAAACCAAGGGATATGACCTTTAGATTTTCACTCCATTTTACCGGAATAAGCCAGGGTGGTTTGACCTTGGCCTTTTGACCTTTAAGCCCCATTATCCTCGGGATACTTGGGCCATGAACATCCACGTCCAAAAGTCCCACTTTATTTCCTGCCTCTGCCAGTGCTATAGCAATATTTGCAGAAACAGTACTTTTCCCAACTCCTCCCTTTCCTGAAAGGATTACAAGCTTATTTTTTATATGATCTAGACAAACCTGATCTGCTTCTGGCTTTCCCCGTGACTTACATCCTTCCACATTACAAGTGCTACATTTATTTTCTGCCATGTAGATTCTCCTTTTTTATTAAACTGCACATAATAGTGTGACTTATTGATAAAAAGTCAAGGAAGAATAAAAAAATTTCCGATTAAAAATGATCTTTACTTTTTATTTCTAGATAATAAACTTCCAATAATTTCATAAATACTAATGTACAAAAATCAACTTTTTAAGGAGGCAGAAGTGGATACCCATTACGATTCCCAGATACAGGCCCTTACCAAGATTGAACAAAAATTTGACCCTCCCCAGAGAGTTAAGGATGAGGCCTTTATCAAGGATTACGATTCCGTTTATGCCTATTCAATTAGAGACCCGGAAGGCTTTTGGGGACAAATTGCCTCAGAGCTTATGTGGTTTGAACCATGGAATAAGGTAAGAGAGGTCAATATTCCAGATCACAAGTGGTTTCTGGGGGCCAAAACAAATATCACATTGAATGCCCTTGATCGCCATGCAGATTCTTGGAGACGCAATAAAGTGGCCTTTATCTGGCTATCAGAAGATGGACAAGAGCTTACTGCCACATATGGCCAGTTAAGAGACAGAGTAAACCAGTTTGCAAATGCACTAAAATCAAAGGGTATTAAAAAGGGTGACAGGGTGGTTATCTATATGCCCTTGACTATTGAGGGTGCAATTGCCATGCTTGCTTGTGCCCGGATAGGGGCAATCCATTCAGTTGTTTATGCAGGAATGGGGGCAGGCGCCCTTCGTTCACGAATTGAAGATTGTAAAGCAAAGGCAGTAATATGTGCCGATATTGGTTATAGACGAGGCAAGGTAGTAAGACTCAAGGCCACGGTAGATGATGCCCTTCAGGGACTTGAATATGTTGAAAGCGTAATTGTCCTTAGAAGACAGGAGCCAAAAATTGAGTTAAACGAATGGGAAAATGACTTTTGGGAGCTTTTAAAGGCCCAGAGCCACCATTGTGCCCCAGAGATAATGGATTCAGAAGACCCGCTCTTTATTCTTTACACATCTGGCACCACTGGAAAACCAAAGGGCGTAGTTCACGTACATGGTGGCTTTATGGTTGGGACTTATTACCTTACAAAGGCCTTTTTTGATATAAAAGATAAAGATGTATATTGGTCCACCTCTGACATCGGATGGATAGTGGGGCATTCCTATATTGTCTATGGGCCCTTGGTAGCCGGAGCAACAGTTCTTATCAGGGAAGGGGCGCCGGACTATCCGCATCCTGGTGTTGTATGGGAAATGGTGCAAAAATACGGGGTTTCGGTAATGTTTACTGCACCTACAGCCCTTAGAATGTTTATGAGGTTTGGTGAAGAACATATAAAAAAATTTGACCGTTCAACCCTTAGAATCATTGCCTGTGCAGGAGAACCCTTAAACCCTGAGGCTTGGAATTTTGCCCAGGAGGTCATTTTAGAAAACAACGGCCATTGCATTGACAATTTCTGGCAGACAGAAGTCGCATCCCCTATCCTTGGTACTATGCCTGCCATGCCCAACAAACCTGGCAGATGTGGAAAGCCTATGCCAGGAGTGGTTGCCGATATAGTGGATGAAAAGGGGAACCCTGTCCCTGCCGGAAAAGGAGGGAATTTGGTTCTGAGACAGCCACTTCCATACATGATGCGAACTATTTACGGTGATCCAAAAAGATATGAAGAGATATGGAATGTGATACCTGGTTGTTATTTCACTGGAGATGTGGCTGTTTGTGACGAAGAAGGCTATTTTTCTGTTCTTGGACGCTCAGATGATGTCTTAAACGTGGCAGGCCACAGAATTGGAACGGCAGACGTGGAAAACGCACTTGTAAGTCATCCGGCCGTTGCTGAGGCAGCAGCAATAGGTCTTCCTGACCCTATAAAGGGGGAAAATATAAAGGTTTTCGTTGTGTTAAGAGCTGGGAAAGAACCATCTGAAGGCCTTAAAAAGACCATTATCCAGCATGTTCGCCACGAACTGGGGCCAATTGCCACTCCGAGTGATGTAGAATTTACAGAAAAGCTCCCAAAGACCCGATCAGGTAAAATAATGAGAAGGCTTTTAAAGGCTAAAGAATTGGGACTAGATCTAGGGGATACATCTACCCTTGAAGACTAATATTTTCTTTCTAAGTCTGTTAGGAGGTGGATATGCTACCTAAAAAGGCCGTAATACCTGTTGCAGGCCTTGGGACAAGGTTTCTCCCAGCAACCAAGGTAATCCCTAAAGAAATGCTTACAGTGGTTGATAGACCTACCATCCAATACATCGTGGAAGAGGTTGTGACATCTGGAATCAAGGAAGTGGTACTGGTAACAGCATCTGGAAAATCAGCAATTGAGGATCACTTTGATTACTCTTTTGAACTAGAGACCTTTCTTGCACAAAAGGGCAAACTTGACCTTTTAAACGAGGTAAGACAAATTTCAAGACTTATTGAGGTGGTGTCTGTCCGCCAAAAAAGGCCCCTTGGCCTTGGCCATGCAGTTCAGGTTACAAAACAGGTGGTTGGGAATGAGCCCTTTGTGGTATGTCTGGGAGATGACCTTGTAGAAGCAGATATTCCCTGTGTAAAACAGATGTTAAATGTCTATGAAAAATATCAAGAAACAGTAATTGCAGTTCAAGAAGTGCCAGAAGAGGAAATATCAAGATATGGCATAGTTGAAGGAGAAAAACTTGAAGATGGCATCTTTAAGGTTTCTAGGATCATTGAAAAACCTGCTCCAGGCACAACAAAATCCCGGCTTGCTGTTATTGGACGCTATATATTAAGACCTGAAATTTATGACTGTCTTGAAAGGACCCTTCCTGGAGTTGGTGGAGAAATTCAGCTTACAGATGCCCTCGATACCATAAGAAAGGAACGGGCCCTTTATGCATACAAATTTCGGGGAAAGCGCTTTGATGCAGGAGACAAGTTCGGATTTTTACAGGCTATCATTCACTATGGACTCAGACACCCCCAATTAGGAGGCCCATTTAAGGAATACCTTAAAGATATTGTTAAAGGGCTTGAATAAATCGGTTGAAAAAAAAATCAAAAAGGGCACAAGGCTTGTAAATTGCCTTCTGCCCCTTCATTTCAAGGAGCCACTTACATATATCTGGCCTTTTAGGGATAGAAAGCCCATAAAAGGGGCAAGGCTTCTTTTACCATTAAGAAATAGGAAAATAATAGGAATTTGTTGGGAAGAGACGGAAGAAAGCCCTTTAGAAGTAGAACTAAAAGAGGTTATCGACCAGCTTGATGACATCCCACTTTTTCCAGAAAAACTCTTTGATTTTTTAAACTGGGCATCAAATTACTATTTTTACCCTATTGGTAAGGCTGTGGCAGAGGCCCTTCCTCCAGAATTCATATCTGCACGGAAAAAGGCTGCCCAAAGGATAGCAGAAGGCTCGATCCTTCCAGGAAGATCAAAACTCAGGCTTCCTCAGTGGAAGGATAAGGATTTTGACTCATTTTCCAGGGAACAAGAAGAGGCAATAGAAAAAATTTCCCATTCTTTAAGGGGACAAAGATTTGACCCCATACTTCTTTTTGGCGTGACAGGAAGCGGAAAAACGGCCGTTTATATTGAAGCTGCCAAAAGGTGCCTTGAGCTTGGCAGAAACTGTCTTGTCATGGTCCCTGAAATATCAATGACAAGCCAGCTTGCAGGACGATTTAGAAGACACTTTGAAAATCACATAGCCATAATCCACAGCGGTTTAACCCCAGCACAAAGACGGGATGAGTGGTGGAGGCTTAGGACAGGAGATGCAAAAATTGCCCTTGGAACCCGTTCTTCAATCTTTTCACCCATTTCAAACCTTGGCCTTATAGTAGTTGATGAGGAACACGACCCTTCTTACAAACAGGAAGAGCGCTTTAGATATAATGCCAGGGACCTTGCCCTCATCCGCGGAAAGATGGAAGGGGCAACAGTCGTGCTTGGAAGCGGGACTCCTTCTATCCAGAGCTTTTTTCATGCAAAAAAGGGGAAATACAAACTCATTTACATGAAAGAAAGGGTGCCAGGTGCAACCCTTCCGACGGTTGAAATAGTTGATAGAAGGAAAGAGCAAAAGGATAAAAGAAAGGGGAAGAAAAAGAAAAAGAAATTCGACCTGGGTTGGTTAAGCCCTGAGCTTAAAACCGCCATTGAAAAGACCCTAGAGCGAAAAGAACAGGTACTTCTCTTCTTAAACAGACGAGGATTTGCGACCTTTGTATTTTGTCCATCTTGTGGACACGTCTTTAAATGTAAATCCTGCGACGTCACTCTTTCCTGGCATAGGCGCAACAAGGCCCTTATCAAAAAAGAAGAGATTAAAGAGTTAGAAAGGTCTTCGGGCATTCTTTCCTGCCACTACTGTGGTGAAACGTTTCCTGCCCTTCCAACTTGTCCTTCATGTAAGGGCCAGGCCGTAAGGACAGAAGGTTTTGGCACAGAAAAGATAGCAGAAGAATTTCTAAGATACTTTCCAGATGCCACAGTAGCTAGAATAGACAGGGATACACTTGGAAGAAAAAGGGAATTTGACAAGATTCTATCGGCCTTTAGAAAGGGCGAAATAGACTGCCTTGTGGGAACCCAGATGATCACCAAGGGGCATGATTTTCCAAACCTCACCCTTGTTGGCATAATCTGGGCAGACATGTCCCTCAATTTACCGGAATTTAATGCCTCAGAAAGGACCTTTCAGCTATTAAGCCAGGTGGCAGGACGGGCTGGAAGACAAGAAAAAAAAGGACAGGTAATCCTTCAAACCTTTATGCCCGATAGTTACACTATCCAGTTTTCCATGCGCCATGACTTCTTGGGATTTTTTAAAAAAGAACTTGAATTAAGGGAAAAACTCAAATATCCTCCCTTTTCGAGGTTTGTTAATGTAAAGCTTTCAGGCCCTAATAAGTCAGAAGTAGAAAGATATTCAGGTCTAATTGCCTCAAGGGTCAGAGATTTTTTTTTAAAAAAGGGGATAAAAGAGACAAAAATTCTTGGACCTGTTATTTGCCCAAAAACAAAAATCAAGTCAAGATTCAGATTTCAAATTCTATTAAAGGGAGAGCTCAAGGAGCTAAGACTTGCATGTGGAATTATTAATGAGCTAAAAGAGGGGATTTTGCCTTCAACTATCCATCTTGAAATTGATGTTGATCCGTTAAACTTTATCTAAACATCCTTGGCATGGAAGAACATACACAAAACACCACAAAAAACAATGGAAGCAAAACGGAATTTACCTGGGAAGACATAAAGTTCATCCTTGCCATGAGTGTTGTAACCATTGGCTTTAGCCTTCGTGGGGGAGAAATGCCAGGTGCCATCTGGGCCACCCTCAGGCAAATATTTGTGAGTGTCTTTTACGGCTTTGGAATAGTCTTTTTCTTTATTGGACTAACAAAAAAGATGTTTAAATACAAAACCACAAAGGTAAATATTGTCCGCTGGGCCTTTGCGCTTGCAGCCCTATTTGCAGTAAGCCAGTTCTTCCATGAAGGCTATTTAATTCTTACAGGGCAGATGCCTCAATCCACTCCATAGGCTTCCTTGATTTACGGAAAAATTTTTAATATGTTTTGTTGAAATGGAAGAATTTCTTAAAGGGATAAGAAGCAATTTTCACTCTAATATCAAAAAATTTCCAGAACTTAAATCACACCACCTAAAAATTCCTTTTTAAAGAATGAAAGTAGAGTCAGATCTTATACCCTATCAGCCATCCCCAATACCAGAAGGACCTTATCTTATCTTTGCTCCTCACCCAGATGATGAAGTAATAGGAATGGGCGGGACAATTGCTCTAGCCAGAAAAGAAAACATAGATGTACATGTTGTCTATGTTACAAATGGTGAGGCGGGTGGAGATCCTAAAATCAGACTTGTTGAAGCATCAAAGGCGAATAAATTATTAGATATTTCTAGCACTGAATATTTGAATTTACCCGATAGGGGGCTTTCCTCAACCCCATTTCTAGATAACAAGATAATTAATTTCCTTGATAAGATTAAACCTACAACAATTTTCATCCCATCATTTACGGATATTCATCCTGACCATCGCTATTTTTCAGTAAATATTTTAAAAGTCCTTAATAAATTGGAAATCAATTGTCCCTTGTGGATATATGAGACCATTAAACCCCTTGAAATAAATACCTTAATTGACATCAATGATGTAATAGAGCAAAAAATTCAAGCAATTAAGTGCTTTAAAAGCCAAATAAAAAATTTACCTTATCATGATCTTGCTAAAAATTTAAATAAAATTAGGGCATTTACATTACATAAAGGTATCAAATATGCAGAGGGTTTCTTTTCTGGAACTACCTTTAACATTTTGAAACTATTTAAAGAAAGATTTAACGATGAAATAAAACAATTATCCTTACAATCAATACAAAAA
>WFZZ01000192.1 GCA_015489315.1 Deltaproteobacteria bacterium
GTAGTTCAGTCGGTTAGAACGCTGGCCTGTCACGCCAGAGGTCGCGAGTTCGAGTCTCGTCGGCCCCGCCATTTCAAAAAAGAGTCCTTAACTTAATTCAACGTTATTTAGATATAAAGATATCAAAAAAATTGGATAAAAAATTGATTCTCTAACTATTTGCTTTTTGCTTAGTGAAATTAGGGCATAAAGCCTAGATCGGATTTGAGAATTGAAAACTAGAGGGATTTATTTGAACCTGTTGAGAGTCTGAGGCGGGCAAACCTGGCTGCCCTTGCACTGTTTACTCTTATCCACCTTTTGCCCTGAAGGCACCACCATTCCTTTCCATCAAATTTTGCTACTAATGACCCATGATATTTCATCATGAGTTCAATCTCTTTTTTAGAGTAATTATTTTGAAATCCTTGATTGACCTTTGTCTCCTGACAGCCAGAAAGAAAAATAAGACTCATTACAAAAAGCCAGATTGGTAAAAATCGCTTCATCTTCTAACTCCAAATATAAACTAGTTTGACAAGACTTTAATCTTTAAAAATGCTGTGTCAACTGCAAGATATAGTCCATTATTATCTATTCCATCTCAAGTTCTATGTATCTTTTCCATATCTAATTTTTAGCAAAAACATGTGGATCAATCAAAATTTTTGTAAAAAAAATTGCAAAAATTGTAACCCGTCTCCTTTTCACAGAGATTGACAAGTTTTTAGTCCCTTTTTATATTCATTTCAAAATTGCTGGGGGATCGTCTAATGGCAGGACGGTAGACTCTGGATCTACTAGTCTAGGTTCGAATCCTAGTCCCCCAGCCATTTTCTTTTTAATCAAAATACCGCTTCTATAACTTAGAAAGGATCGGGCTTTTTTTAGGAGATGGTTCAACCTGCCCCCAACAGTACTTCAAAATCTAAACGTTCATCTCTGCGGATTCTCCTTGTCGAAGATGATAAGGCAGTGGCTGAAAGCTTTAAAAGTATTCTGGAAGAAGCAGGATACAACGTCATAGGTTTGGCCTTTAATGGACTTGAGGCTGTAGAAAAAACAGCTGAGCTAAATCCAAATATGATCCTTATGGATATTAAGATGCCAGTCCTTGACGGGCTTGAGGCGGCAAGACAAATAAACAGTACACCCGGACAAAACATTATCCCCATCATTTTGGTTACAGCCTATGCAGAAAAAGAATTGGTTGAAAAGGCAAAGGGCCGAGGCATACTTGGATACCTTGTAAAACCAGTCCATGTGGATGATCTTGTCCCTGCAATTGAAATGGCTCAATCCATTGCTCAGACAATAAATGCCCTTGAAGGTGTTGTTGAAAACCTCACTGAAGAGCTTGAAGCAAGAAAGTTAATAGAGAAGGCTAAGGGCATATTAATGAAGCACCTTTCGGTGGATGAAGAAACTGCCTTAAGAATGATGCAAAAAGAAAGCAGACGCCAGAGAATTAAATTAAAGGAATTGGCAAGGGCAATAATCGCCTCTCATTCTGTCCTTTCATAAACATCAGAATAAAATTCCTTTCTAAGCACATTTTTTGTCAAAAAAGTCAATTTTTGACACTCTTTTTCCGATAAAAAGAACAATAAATATTTCGAGGGAGGTTTCATGTTTTCTGCCCTTGCCGTTAATCAGGATGAAAAATTACAGGAAAGTTTGTCAACAAAGCCAAAACTCTTGGTTGTGGATGATGACCAAAGCCTAAGAGAATTTCTAGAAATTTTCCTGGCAAAGGAAGGCTATAGAGTTGACTCATCAGATAGCGGTGAAAAAGCGCTGGAATTGGTCAAACAGGCGAGATATGACCTCATAATTACCGATGTCAAAATGCCTGGTATGGACGGAGTTGAGCTACTAAAAAAACTAAAGATAATTGACGCCACTTTACCTGTAATCCTTATAACTGCCTTTGCGTCATTGGACACTGCAGTGGATGCCATGAAGGAAGGGGCATGGGACTACCTTACAAAGCCCTTTAAAATTGAAGAGCTTAGGGAGGTTATTGAAAAGGCGCTTTCCTCAAAGCAAGACCCTTCAATAAAGCCAATTGAGACAAAGGACAAAATATATAAACTAGACGAAATGGTGGCCAAAAGCCCGGCCATGATGAAGATATTTCAGCTCATTCCGAGAATTGCCTCCAGTCCTGCCTCGGTCCTCATTACTGGTGAAAGCGGCACAGGAAAAGAACTTGTAGCCAAGGCCATCCATAACCTGGGAGATAGACATGAAAGACCATTTGTCACTGTAAATTGTGGAGGAATACCTGAATCTTTGCTGGAAAGTGAGCTTTTCGGCTATAAAAAAGGTGCCTTTACTGGTGCAACCACAGATAAACAGGGACTTTTTGCCCTTGCCAATAATGGAACCATCTTCCTGGATGAAATTGGAGAGCTTCCAATGTCACTCCAGGTAAAACTACTCAGGGTGGTACAACAAAGGTCCTTTATCCCTGTAGGTGGCACAACACCTATTGATGTTGATTGCCGAATTATTGCTGCCACCAACAGGAACCTTGAAAGGGAAGTAATGGAAGGAAACTTCAGGGAAGACCTTTATTATCGCCTAAACGTGATACAGATAAGAATGCCTCCATTAAGGGAAAGAAAAGAGGATATTCCACTTCTTGTACAATATTTTTTAGACAAGTATTCAAAACTCTTTAAAAAAGAGGTTCAAGGTATATCAAATTTTGCCTTAAATGCCCTTATGGAATATCCCTTTCCTGGAAATGTAAGAGAGCTAGAGAATATTATTGAACGTTCAGTGGCACTTTCTACTTCTAGCCTTATTCTTCCAGAAAGTCTCTATATAGCCAAAGAAAAACATAAAGATGAATTTTCATTAAATGAAAAACATTTGAAAAAAAAGCCGTCCTATCCAGAGGCTGTTGAACTTCCTCCTGAAGGAATGGATCTCGATGGATTTTTAGAAGAAATAGAAAAGAACCTATTAGTACAGGCCCTTAAGCGCACAAATGGTAAAAAGAAAGAGGCCTCCAAGCTTTTAGGCATGAACTTTAGATCCTTTAGATACAGACTTGCCAAATACAATCTTTAAATAGGGCTAAAATGAGCTTTAAGGGAGAAAAGGATCTCTTTGTTTATATCACTGCTGGACGACTCCTCATATTTTTGCTCTTATTTGCAGGGGCCTATCTTGTCCCTGACTTTTTTTTGACAAGTAAGGCAAACTATCTTTCCTGGCTTCTTGGCTGTGCCTTTTTATTAACTATCATTTGGATAACCTGGTTTAGAAAGGTAGGGCTAACCGAAAGGCTCAAACATTTTCAAATAATAAGCGACGTCCTTTTAGTGACATTTGCCATTTGGTTAACAGGTGGGATAAAAAGTAATCTCACCTTTCTTTATTCAATCGCCATCATTACTGCATGCCTCTTGAGTCCAGAAAAGAATGGTGGCTTATCAGCACTATTAAGTGTGCTTTTTTATGCCCTATGTTCCATTTTGACCTTTCATGGACAGGTGCCTTTAAATAAGGCCTTTTTTACATTTTTTATAAATATGGGGGCCTTTGGAATAATTGCCCTTTTGGCCATTCATCTTTCAAAAAGGCTTAAAGCCGCAGAAGAAAAACTAATTGAAACTGCACAAGATATCCAGCTTTTGGAAGAAATACAAAAACACCTTGCAAATAGCATGAAGTCAGGCCTTATTACCTTAGATCTAGATGGGAATATTCTTTATTACAATATAGCAGCTCTTGGAATCTTGGGAGATATAATCAAAAGTTCATATGGGAAAAACATTTATAAAATTCTTCCACAATTAGATGGTCTTTTAAATGATTGTTCTTCAAACAAAGAGTCAAGAAGGCATGAAATCGTTTTAAAACAAAATGGCAAGGAAATCGTCCTGGGCATCTCTTGTTTTTTGATAGAAGATCAGTTTAGTGGAAAGCTTTTAGGAAAAGGAATGATATTTCAAGATATTACTGAGATTAAGGCACAAGAGGAAAAATTGAGACTAATCGATAGACTTGCCGCTCTGGGTGAGATGGCAGCAGGACTTGCCCATGAAATCAGAAATCCTCTTGCCTCCATTTCTGGTGCAGCAGAATTTTTAGAACAATCGGACTTGACACTCCCAGAAGGTAAAAAATTATTAAAGATCATTCAAAGGGAGGTGGAAAGGCTAACTAAACTCACAAGTTCTTTTTTATTATATGGAAGGCCAGAGAAAAAAGAACTAAAAGAAATCAATATCAAAAATGAAATCCAATCTGTCCTTGAGCTTATAAGGCGAAGAAAAGACAAAAAAAATCTAAAAATCGAACTTAAAGCAGATGATAAGCTTTCACTTTTAATGGAACCAGACATGTTCAGGCAGGTACTTTTAAATTGTCTTTTAAATTCAATTGAGGCAGTTCCAGAAAATGAAGGAAGAGTTGAAATTCATTGTAAAAACACAGATGGAAAGTTGTTCATAGCAATCAAAGACAATGGATGCGGGATAGATGAAAAGGAAATCACCAGGGTTTTTGACCCATTTTTTACAACAAAACCAAATGGAACCGGACTAGGCCTTTCAATTGTTCATAGGATTGTAACAGAACTTGGAGGAACAATACATATAAGTTCTCAAAAAAATAAAGGCACCACATGTGAATTTATTTTTCCAAATCCAATTTCAAACTAAAGACCCTTTCAAATAAAACAGGTGACTTCTTTATTAAGATTAAAAAAACGGACATACCCATAATGCCTCCGCAGGTATTTAAAATTATATCTCTTAAATCTGCGCATCTGGATGGAATCCACATCTGAATAATTTCTATAAAGAGGCTTGTTCCAAAACAAAGAAAAAGGGCAAATAAGAAGGCCCTTAATATTGAAAAAACAGTTCTTTTTGCAAAAACAAATATTGACATAAAGCCAAGGGGAATAAATCCAAAAAAATTTATAAGTCCATCCAAAATATTCCATTTGTAAATCCCATTCATTAGGTCTATCTTTTTAAATATGATTTTAAATGTGTGTGGCACCTTTAGTAAACAACCGCATAGCCCAAGGTCGTTGAAACTTCCATCTTTAATTTTATCAAAGGTATAAATGATAAAAGGATTTTCCACTTTAATGTTTTTAAAGCTATGATCTTTTTTCCACACTTTATAATGAGATAGAATTTCCTTTTCTGAAAGGGCCCTTTTAAACAAGGCAAAGCCATAAATTCTTCCATTCCATGGACTCGATCCATAACAATTATTTCCGAATACTAGAAAGGGTGGCCTAAAAATAGGGACTTTTAAATGGAGCCTTTTATTTTTGGAAATGAGTCTTCCATTATAGAAAACCTTTGTTCCATCTCTATTTGAGACTATAGTCAACATACCTGCCGAAATTTTTTTTGGAATTTTAAGATTTACCCGAGGCCTTTTTAGACTGTGGGAATAGTCGTCTCCATTCATTACGATTATCCATCTCTTCCACTGTCCAACAATCAACTGGGTTTTATCATTTCCGTCGTGAAGTAATAAAATGGTCTGAAAATGCCCTTTATACGCCTCTTTTAAAGGCCTAAGAGCAATCTCTATTGTCAACTTACCACATAAATCGTCCTTAAAACCCTCTATGGGACCAGAGTAGGCAATGCCATTTTTTAATATCTCGATACCAACTCCAGAAGAAAGGGGCTTCACATGGTTTATGAAATCAAAATCCTTTACCCTTAATCCAAAATATAATGTGATGAAAAGAATAATCAGGAATAAAAAAGAAGGATTTCTAAAAGGCATGGGCATTATACAAAAGCCCCTTCACTAGTTTTCCCTTACAAGGACCTTTAGCTTTTTAAATTTTTCCATGTTATATCCGGAAAAGAGCCTGAAGAAGATTGTATTGTTGGTTAAAAGGGGATCAATATCATCTGACAATACACCATCTTTTTTAAGCCTTTCCCATTCCAATGTCTTTGGAATTGGAGAAAATTCTGCAAGATATGGCCTAATTCCAAGGGATTTTACAAACCTTACCCCCTTTTCCACTTCCTCCAGATCCTGGCCCGGAAGGCCTATCAACAAGTAGGCACCAATATATTCCCTCTTTACACCTGCATCTAACAACAAAGCCACAGCCCTTTTAAAATCTTTATTTGAAACCTTGCCTCCTGTCTGTTGCTGCCTTTCATAACTAATGGTTTCAAGACTTAGACGAATTGTCTTAAAATTTGCCTTATAAAGCCACCTGGCCACTTCTTCATCAATGAATCTTGCATGCAGGCCATTTGGGGTATGAAATTCCAATCTGATGGATTTCTTTTCCAAGTATTCAAAAATAGGCAAGAGCCTTTTTTTAAAATCTACTAGTAATGCATCGTCATAAAAGGCTATCTGCCTTACTCCTTTTTTATATAAAAAAAGTATTTCCTTAAGGACCTCCTTGTAATCCTGTGGCTTAAACCCTCCGGTTAAAAGCCTTGATGCACAATAGGAACAAGAAAAAGGACAACCAATCGCTGTCCTTATTGCACCATAATTTACCCCATCCCAAGGAAGAACTTTATACCACGGTTGAGGTTTATGCCTTTTTTTATCTAAGCCCAAAAAGGTTATTAATGAATTCTCGTTTAACTCTAATGGCCCTTCGCATAATAGGTCTATTTCAAGGTTTTTTCTGGCATGTTCTGGCCAGAGGGTTGCATAAATTCCACCTAAAATTATTGGAACATTTGATTGATGTCTTCTAATTTCTTCAATGGTCCATTTAACGCCAGGATACCAGTAGGACATTATGGAAGTGATAAACACCACATCAAAACCACCAACAGTTGAAAGCCTTTTTCTAAATTCATTTCTTGAAGTACCATATCTTGCAAAGCTTCTGTCAAAATTAAGCCCTAAACCTTTTAATGGAAACTCTACCGGCTTTCTTTTAAACTTTCCCGGTGCCTTAAAAGGAGAAAGGCAGTCGATAAGGGAAACCTTTATATCAAAAGAGTTCAGCCAACTTGCAAGCCTATAGAGACCAAGGGGTCTAATCCAAAAATTATAGGCTGCAAAATCTGAAATCCACGGATTTACTAAAAGGGCCTTCACTTAATGGAATTAACTTTTTCTTCTATCAATGAGGAAATTGCTCCCTTCAAGGGATTTGACCTTTTTCTTAAGGCCTGCTGCACAGGATGCAACCTCTCCATAGTGGTTAAAACGGCCTGGTGGACAAGGAACCACAGCGATGGAAAGGCTGGTTAAGGGAAACTTTTGCTCCTTTCCCTTTCTGTCAAGAGATACAAAAAAGCCGGCTTCAAGGTCCTCCTCATCTAAAAAAAGAGGAATAAGGGCAGAAAAGTTCTTGATTACATCCTGACAAGTTGACTCTACCACATCCATTGGGACATGAAATATGAAATCGTCCCCTCCCACATGCCCCACAAAGCCCTGTCTTCCAGCCTTCTCTTGAACCACATTGACAAGTATCCTTGCAACCATCCTAATGACTTCATCACCCCTAGAAAAACCATATTTATCATTGTAGGGCTTAAAATTGTCAATATCCACATAACAAACTGCGTGTGGAAGCCTGTTATCGAGCATATTTTGAATGCTTTTAAGAATTGAAGAATTTCCAGGAAGCTTTGTAAGTGGATTGTTATCTGCTACTCTTTTACTCCTTGAAATTGCAAGTTCAATACGGGTCAATAGTTCTTCAATCGTTGCCTGTCCATTAATGAGATCATCTACAGGATAGTATTTCCATTCAAGCCCTGCCATAAGATCTCTTTCAGATACAATGAGGATTATTGGCATAAGGGCAAGCTGAAGATTTTTCTTTAAGGCAATTATAACTTCTTTATCAAGCCCCTTATCAAGCCCTTTCTGTATTATGAGTAGGTCTGGCGGGCTTGAAAGGAGAAGCTCAAGGGCTCTTTCAACGTCCTCGTGATAAATGAGATCGTAGCCTTTTGCCTCGATACAAAGCCTTTCATCTGACCTAGTGAAAAAATCCTTTGAAACAAGGGCAATCCGCTTCACATCAGGCATCTTTTTTTATTTCCAAGGTGAAATCCTGAAGCTCGACTAGCTTTTCGTCAAGTTCTGATATTACCTCTTTCACATCTGACTTTTTAAACTTTATTAATTCCCATGCTTTATGATCTAAAGAAGGGACCCAGGGATCTCCACTATTGCCAAACCCAAGCGCCCTAATAAGTATATCTGAAAAATGTACAATGGCCGTTATATCCTTAAAATCTGGAGAACTTCCTGGCTTGTGGTGATATTCTATTGGGATAACTAGTCTTTCTGGCAGATTCCACTGTCTTGCTAACATCCCTCCAATTTCCCCATGTCCAATGCCCAGTCTTTGATGCTCAACTTCCCTGATATAAAGGCCCTTTTCATTAGTAATCTTTATAATCTCTTCATATTCTTCTGGAAGCTCTGATCTTAGAACTATTTTGCCCAAATCATGGATAAGACCAGCCGTTGAAACTTCTTCTGGATTTTTTATCTGAAGCCTTTTGGCAATAATCCCTGCAGCAGTTGCACATCCTAGGGAATGCTCAAAAAGCCCTACATCTGAAGCCTGCATAACCTCAAAGATCGAAGATGTGACTATCAATGTCTTTATAACGTTAAAGCCCAATAGAACTATGGCATTTGATACCGTACTGATTCTTTGTGGAAACCCAAAAAAGGAGGAGTTGACCATACGCAAAAGTTTGCTTGTAAGGACCTGATCCTTCTCAATAATTTTACCAAGTTTAGTTGCCGTAGTATCTTCATCTGCCACCATTTCATTTAATTTGGAAACAATTGGTGGAAGTGTAGGTAAAGATTCCACCTCCTTTAATCTTTTTCTAATTTCTTCCTTGTCCATTTAAGATTTCTGGGTCTTAAGCCTTTTTAAGTAATCTTTACCCTTTTCTTGCTCAATCCAAAACTCTCCAATAAGTGTCTCCAAGGCCTTAAGTACTGGATCTTTCTTTACCTTTGAAAAACGCCTATCAAGTTCTCTTAATCTCTCAGAAAGAGGCAGCTCCCCGGGAAGTCTAACTGGATGCCCTTTAATTGTTAAAACAAGAACCCCCTGTTTTTTAAGCCTTAAAATCAGGTCTTCTGTAAGCTCTGTATCCGAGCCACATAGCACTTGACCTTCAGGGGTAATGGCCTCTTTCCCAAGGATAAAGCCGGGCTTTGCAAATTTTATTGGTATCCTTTGCAATTTATACCTCAGGCCATTTAAAAGATAATTTTAATGCTTCTTGCAGATTATAAGCCGTCCTTAATAATGTCTTTTCCTGCAAATGCCCTGCCATAAGTTGAATGCCGATGGGAAGCCCCTTTTGGTCAAAGCCACATGGCATTGAAAGGCCAGGAATTCCTGCAAGATTAACTGGAATGGTAAAGATATCAGAAAGATACATCTTTAAAGGGTCGTTTACCTTTTCCCCTAGTTTAAAGGCAGTAGTAGGGGCAACAGGCGCTGCAATAATATCAACCTCTTTAAACGCATTTTTGAAATCGTTTATTATGAGAGTCCTCACTTGTGAAGCCTTTTTATAAAAGGCATCATAGTATCCTGCTGAAAGGCAATAGGTCCCTAGCATTATACGCCTTTTAACCTCAGGGCCAAATCCTTGGGCCCTGGTCTTTTTATACATGTCCATTAAATTTTCATATTCCTTGGCCCTAAAGCCATATTTTACACCATCGTAACGAGAAAGGTTCGATGACGCCTCTGCTGTAGCGATAATGTAATAGGTGGCTATGGCATACTCTGTATGAGGAAGGCTTACCTCCTTTACCTCAGCCCCTAAGCTTTCAAATAAATTGATTGCCCCTTTAACTGCCTCTTCAACTTCCTGTTGTAGGCCTTCAATGAAATATTCCTTTGGAAATCCTACCTTAAGTCCTTTGATATCCTTTTCAAGGACTCCATCCCTTGAAAAACTGACCTTTGGTATACTGGTGGAATCCCTTTCATCATGACCAGAAATCGCCTCAAGCAAGATTGCACAGTCTTCTACATTTCTGGCAAGAGGGCCAATTTGATCAAGAGATGAGGCAAAGGCAACAAGGCCAAAACGGGAAACCATCCCATAGGTGGGCTTTAATCCGACAACACCACAATGGGAAGCTGGCTGGCGAATGGAACCGCCAGTATCAGAACCAAGGGATGCCACGCAAAGTCTTGCAGCCACCGATGCAGCAGAGCCACCGCTTGACCCTCCTGGAATCCTTTCTGTATCCCAGGGATTTCTTGTCTCAAAAAAGGCAGAATTTTCAGTGGAAGAGCCCATGGCAAATTCGTCCATATTTAGCTTCCCTAACATTACTGCCCCTTGAGAATTAAGTTTTTCTATCACAGTAGCATCATAGGGAGGGAAAAAGTTCTCAAGCATCCTGGAAGAACAGGTTGTCTTGACATCCTTTGTACAGATCACATCCTTGATGCCCAATGGAATTCCTGTAAGGGGAGCAATTTCACCTCTTTTTATCCTTTCATCAGCTTCCCGTGCCTGGGCCATGGCCAGATCATCTGTAACTGTTACATAAGACTTTATCCGGGGATCAACCTCTTTAATCCTTTCAAGATAGGCCCTTGTTATCTCCTGGCTGGTAATCTCTTTATTATCAAGTAGCCTTCTAAGCTCTCCAATTGACAGATCTAATAAATTCTCCATGAAACCTTCTCCAAAACTTAAATAATTCTTGGAACAACAAATGAACCTTCTTCACCTTGGGGCGCATTTTTCATTACATCTTTTATATCAAGGGAATCTTTCACTTTATCTTCTCTAAAGCAATTGAATATCTCAATGGCATGATTGGTTGGTTCCACACCCTCTGTATCGAGATCTTCAAGTTTTGCCACAAATTCCAATATGGCATCTAACTGATCTTTAAAGCTTTCAAGCTCATTTTGAGAAAACTCAAGTCTTGCAAGATGTGCAACATGCTTAACTTCTTCTAGAGTAATTCGTGCCATTTGTTATTCTCCCATATCTTCTACGAGTAAGTATCTTATTAAAATAGTTTTTTCTGTCGCTTTTTGATAGATCTTTTTTTAATAGGAGTTTTCTGTTTTTCAACTGTTAAAAAACCCTCCAATGACTTAATAAATTGAGAAACATGCTGTAAAGCCGTCTTTCCATAAATCTTTCTTTTTTTTGCGCTTGTTAAAAAAATGCTTTCAGATGTCCTTGTTAATCCCACAAAAAAAAGACGTCTTTCCTCAGAAATATCCGCATCTTTCCATGGAAAAATCCCTTCTTCTATGCCGTGCATAAAGACAATAGGAAATTCAAGACCCTTAGAAGCATGGATGCTCATAACCGTAACTGCATCTAGTTCAAATCCCAGTTGGTCCTGTTCTTCCCTGTAAGCCAAGGTCACAGGAACACCCTTTTTATGGTTTAAAATTGCCCTATCAATAAATCTTTCTTCAAATTGGCCAATTTTTAGCCCCACTATCTCTAAAATTGTTTCCTTTGAGAGAAATTGCCCTTTTGATTTCTTCCAATCCTTCCTCAACTGAATGATCAACTCTTTGGCCCTTTGTCCTGGATTTAACCGTTCCATATGATAGGATTCGTTTCTTTCTTCAAGGATCTCAAAAAGATGCCAAAGTCTTGTTGAAAGTCTTTCAAAAGAATCATCTTTTTGGGGAAGTATAAAGGGAATTCCTGCCTTTTTTAATGAAGAAATTATTGGAGAGATGGTTACTCTTGATCTAAAAAGTATACAGATTTCTGATAAAGACCTTTGCACTTCTCCTGTAGTTAAGCCTTGATTCATGCTTTCAAAGCTTATTCCACCTGATATGGAATCTATCTTTTTTGCAATCCAATTTGCCTCCTTTTCCGAATCCTGAAAGGTCTTAAAGACCAGTTGTGCATTGATCTTATTTTGAGACCTAAGAGAAGGTTCATTAGAGAAAAGGGAAAGGGCCGCATCAAGTATCTTTTGAGGGCATCTATAGGCCAACTCAAGATGTATCTCTTTACATGGTGAAAAATCCTTTTTGAATTGCTCCATAAAATGGGGAGTAGCCCCCCTAAAGCCATATATGGCCTGTTTTTTATCTCCTATTGCAGTTACAAGGGCATTTTTTGAAAGAAGACGTAAAAACTCATATTGTATTCCGCTTAGATCCTGAAATTCATCGACTAATATGTGGTTGAAAAAGGAGTCATTTTTTGAAGATAATAATATATTAATACTTTCAATAATGAGATCATCATAATCAAAAAGATCAAAAGACCTTAAAATATTTCTATAGGTATTATTGGCCCTTTTTAAAAAAGACGGTGCCTTTGAAAAATCAATGGGCCAGTTTTGCCTTATAAGCCTTATAAGTTCAAAGGCCTTTTGAGGGGCTTCTTCAATCCCTTCTTTCTTCATCGCCTTTTTAAAAAGAAAAAGGCCTTCATTATCATCTATTACATTTATTGTGTCTTTTTTATTTGATTTTAAAAAATGATATGCCCAAGAATGAAACGTGGTTATTTTTAAAGGAAATTTGTTCTCAAATAGGCATTCAAGCCTTTTTTGAAGCTCTCCAGCAGCCTTATTTGTGAATGTAATGACCAAAATTCTTTCGGGGCTTATCCCCTTTTTAATAAGATTATAGGTCCTTGCCACCAAAACCCTGGTCTTTCCAGTTCCAGGGCCTGCTTGAACTAAGAGATTTTTACCCTCAAAAAGAGCTGCTTCAAGTTGTTTTTCATTAAGGGATTTTAAAATATCTTCTTGAGACAATGCCTTTTATTCTTTGGCCTTCTTTCTTAATAAATCAAGATTAAAAAGGTGCCTCTTAATCTTTTTGGTGGATGTCTTTGGAAGTTCTTCATTTACTATGTCAAAGTGTTTAATGCGCTTGTAAGATGCCAGGTTCCTATTTACCTTTTTTATTTCCTTTTCTATGATTTTCTTTAAGAGATCATCATCCAAAGTAGCCTTTGGTTGCTTTTGGCCCAAGGCTTCAAAGTCAGGGACTATTATTGCCCATACATCCTCTCCTCCAGTGGATTCAGATCTTTTTCCATATACCATTGATTCAAGAATGAATTCACTTTTGTTTAAAATGGTTTCTATCTCTTCAGGATAAACATTTTTCCCAGCAGCAGTAACGATTAGATTTTTGGCCCTTCCACAGACATATACATATCCGTCACCATCAATGAAGCCCAGGTCACCAGTCCTTAGCCATCCATTTTCATCAAGAACCTCTTTTGTGGCCTTTTCATCATTAAGATAACCCTTCATTATCATAGGGCCTTTAAAGGCAAGCTCTCCCACGCCATCCTTATCAGGGTCAATCACCTTGACTCTTACCCCAGGAAGGGGCTTGCCCACACTTTCATTTCTGGGGGCCTCCAATGGATTGATGGTAAGAACCGGGCTTGTCTCAGTAAGACCATAGCCCTGGAGCATATCAACCCCCAATCTTCTAAAAAAAACCGGAACATAATAGGGCAAAGGTGCCCCACCTGATACAAAATATCTTATGTGATCAAGCCCTGCCTTTCTTCTTACCGATTTAAAAAGAATTTTCCCAAAAGTCTTGTTCCCGGTCTTTTCTGCTGCCAGTACTGCGTTCCAGAGGCCTTTCAGTATCAGTTTTTTTGAAAAAGGTGCCTTTTCCATGGCCCTTTCTATTCCTTCCTGCATCTTTTGGAAAAGAAGGGGCACACCAAGCATGACAGTTGCCTTACATGCCTTTAAATCTTCGAGTATATATTTTGATTTAAGACTTCTTGCATAGGTTATGTGACTTCCGCAAAGAAGAGGCAGCAAGAAACCAGCAGTACATTCAAAGGTATGATGCATTGGCAATACAGAAAGGAAACGCTCTCTGCCAATATCAACGGCCCAAGAGCAGGCAATACAGTCAGAGGTTATGTTCCAGTTCGAAAGTAACACCCCCTTCGGAACACCAGTGGTTCCTGAAGTAAAAATTATGGCAGCAATATCATCGGGATTCACATCAGGAAATGAAAATTTTTGGGATTTATTTTTTGAGATGGCCTCCTTAATGGGTATAACGTTATTATGTGTTGGCCTTTCATTCCAATCAAGACATATAATCTTTGTTGGGCTGGGGAATCCCTTTGGAAGATCAAGTATTACGTCCAGGAAACGGGAGGCCACAAAGGCTATTTTTACATCTGCTCTTGCTATAAGCTGGCCCTTTTCATTTTCACTTAGAAGTGAATCAATTGGAACATTTATGCCACCTGCATAAATTGTTGCCAGATAGGCCTTTGCCCATTCAGGGCTATTTGGGCCAAGAATGGCTACCCGTTCACCTTTTTTAAGTCCAAAGGCCCTTAAAGTAGAAGCAAGGCCCTTTACTTCTTCCAAAAGGGCCTTGTAGTTTATGGTTCTATCTCCTGACTTTTCTCTTGCTGTTAAGGCAGGAAGGTCGGCATACAATCTTGCCGACCTTTCAATCAACTCCTTTATTGTGAGGGGAAGTCCCTCTTTTTTTACTCTATCTAAAAATCCCATCTAAAACCAATATTGATTACGTGTGCCTGGCCCTTATAGGTTCCTTTAAGAGTGGGGGTAAGGATATCGGAGGTACCACCATTTTCCACAAGGACGTATGAATAAGCAGCATCAATTCCAGCATGTTTATAATTCCACCCTAAACCTACAGTAAATACATGTCTGTCGTTGGTAGGAAGGGTTGGTTCCCTATATTTGTTTCTAATTGGAGACCTGTCATAGGCATAACCGGCCCTAAGCTTCCACATTTGGCTATAGGTATATTCTGCTCCAAACTTAACAGCCCAGGCGTCTTCCCAATTTCTTGGTATGCTTACCACTCCAGGCTTTCCCAGGCCTGGGACCTTATCATATTCGAAATCCAAGGACTTATAAGAGGACCAATCAGTCCAAACGAAGTCCAGGGAAAAATTGAAATTTTTTATACATGTTGTTGCAACACCTACAGATACTGTCCTAGGAAGGCTTACATCCAGATGCATCTTTGACTTTGGAAATGGAGGAAGAGCCATTGAATACCTAGCAGTTCCTTTAAGGCCAAGGTCAACTTGAGAATGATAGGTAACCCCAAAGCTCCAGTCCTTAAAGGGCTTTGCAAGCATGGAAACGGTGTAACCATAGGCCCAGTCTTCTCCCTTCATATTGGTTTTTAAGCCAGGAACCCTGGGAGTAAGGGCCTTTCTCATATCTGCTGTTGCATAGACAAAGTTGGGGCCTGCTGAAAAAGATAGCCATTTTAGAGGTTTGATGGAAACTGAAGGTGAAATAAAAAGGCTCCTTAATTCTGTATAAACTGCATAATATTTCCCTTGCCAATCATTTGGCCATTCAGTGGTGAGGCCATAGGGTACATTTATAGCAAGTGAAAGCCCAAACTTATCACCTAAAGGGGTAGTAGCATAAACGTAAGGAAGGGGATAAACCTTGTCTTTCATACCAACTTCATTGGTCCCAGATTGAAGCTTCATCTGAGGAATGACCATGGCCGCGCCAGTCATAAACTTTGCCCCAGTCATCATTGCAGAAGCCGCAGGGTTAAACCAGGCACTATCAGCCGCATCACCTCTTGCAGTCATGGAAGCCGCAAGTCCACTACTTCTTGCAGAAAGTTCGTTAAAGAGCTGAAATCCGGCTCCAAAAGAATTGGAAGCTACAGCAACAACTAAAAATGAGATCAACAAAAGGAGTGTAAAAAATTTTAAACCTTTCATTTAGTACTTCCTCCCTACACTTAAAATTTAAAAACCTCTCCCGGAGCTATTTATAAACCAACTATCTTATTTTTCAAATAAAATCTGAATAACCATTTTGTAACTGTAAACTTTAATTTCTTTAAATTTTTAAAGATTAAAATTACCGATACACAAACTGTTTAAAATTAATCCGAATAGAGAGTCTAAGAAATAATCACTTGACCAGAATTCCTTTTTTATTTATCATTCGTCGGTTTTTAGATATTTTTACTCTTAAATGTCACGAGTGGAGTTATGAGATTAACAAGAGCAGGCGAGTATGCCATAAGATGTATTATGTATTTGTCTTTTAAAGGCAAGGGAAAACTAGTTAGCAAAAAAGAAATTGCTGCAAAATGCGCTATTCCTACGCATTTTCTTTCAAAGATTGCCCAGGAACTTCAAAAAGCAAAGATACTCGAAATCAAGCAAGGACCTAGAGGTGGTTTTGTCTTAACAAAAGATCCATCAGAGTTGACCTTGTTAGAAGTCATTGAGGCAATCATAGGAGAAATCTACCTGAATGACTGTATTGCGCGTCCAGAGATGTGTGAAGCAAGTAATATTTGTGCAGTTCATAAAGTCTGGCAAAAGGCCAGAAGAGAGCTAAGAAATATCTTAGATTCTGTAACTTTTGACGAATTGGTAAAAGACCCAAAGTGCATTCCTAACTTTGATAGGGAAATTTAATAAGTTAGTCGATTATTTCCGACAGGGACATTATTGATGAAAAAACTTGGGGTGAGCGGGGGGACTTGAACCCTCGGCCTCCGGGGCCACAACCCGTAGGT
>WFZZ01000193.1 GCA_015489315.1 Deltaproteobacteria bacterium
AAAAATAAAAAAATTTTTAAGAAAATAAAGCATTTAATGCCAAAAATTATATATTTATTAATTGCAACTCTAAGCGTTTAATTCATATTTCTTCTCTTCTTAGCCATGTAAGCCTTTGAACTCCTTGAATATTTTTACATGCCCTTTTAAGGGCAAACTCCTGCCCTATGACATATGCCTTTTCCTCTGCCCTGGTTATGGCCGTATAAAACCATTTGTTGTTAAGCATTATGTAGTGAGAATTTGAAAGGGGGATTACAACAATCTTATACTGGCTACCCTGGGCCTTATGGACAGTTAGGGCATAGGCAAGCTCAATTATGTCTCCAAGATGATCAAAATCATAGGAAACAACAATCCTTTCAGGATAGACCACATAAAACTCTTCAAGCTCATGGTCTATCTTTGCCACAAGCCCTACGTTTCCATTAAAGATTCGCCTAAACTCAACCTTTTTAAATTCCTTTCCAGACCTTACAAAACCGTCCCAGGGCATAACCTCCATATCCTTGTTCTGAAGGTGCACAACCTTATCCCCCTCCCTTAGTTCTATCCCTGAACGCCTAAAGGACATGGTGCCACTTTTTGTTGGATTGAGTATGGCCTGAAGCTCTTGGTTCAATATCTCTGTCCCAAGCTGGCCTATCCTCATGGGGGTAAGGACCTGAAATTCCCATACAGGATGACTGAGTTTTCCCCTATATCTCTTTGCAAGGGTCAATATCCTCCTTTTTATGGCCTCATTATTCTCTTCTCGATATCTTTTTAGCTCACTGTCTTTTAATCCCTTTTTCTTAAGGGCAAAGATATTGTGGGCCTCAACCCTTTCAAAGGAAAAGTCATGCCACCTCCCTTCGTCAATGCCTTCAGGGACCTTTCCCTGCCTAATCTCATTGGCAAAGACCTTAAGGCGGCTATCCTCCCTCTGCCTGAAAATCTTCTTTAGATGAATGGCTGGAAGTATCCCTGTTTCAAGAAGGTCTGAAAAGACATTTCCGGCACCTATCGGGGGAAGCTGGGCAGGATCCCCCACAAGGATAAAAAGGGTTGAGGGCTTAAGGGCCTTTACAAGCCTGTAGAAAAGGGAAAGGTTCACCATTGATGCCTCATCCAGCAGGACCACCTTTTGAGGCAGCGGATTTTCAGGGCCATGCTCAAACAGGTTTTCGCCCTTATATTTCAAAAGGGAGTGGATGGTAAAGGCATCATAACCTGTTGCCTTTCTAAGACGGGACGAGGCCATTCCTGTAAAGGCGCAACAGACCACCTCTTCCCTTGATGCAAAATATCGAGTTATGAGGTCAAGTATTGCCCTGCAAACCGTTGTTTTTCCTGTGCCTGCATAACCTGCTAGGCTAAAGGCAGTAACGGGTCTTGTGGCCACATCAAAGATGATCTGTCTTTGCTCTTCGGAAAATTCAACACCGTGATGGTCTTCGTATTTTCTTATAAAGTCGTGGGCCTCCCTTTCACCAATGACCTTTCTTTTTTGCCCTTTTAGCCTTTGGAGGAAAAACTCCCTTATCCAGTCCTCCATGAACTTATAAGCGCAAAGGCCCACCTCGTCTTCCCTGCCAAGACAAAGCTCTTCCTCAAGGACAAGCTTTTTTATCACTGCCTCTATCTTGGAAACCGGGATCTCTTCCTGGTCCTTTTTAAGTATTTCCTGAAGGGTGCCTAATAAATCCCTTTTGTAAAGATAGCAGTGTCCGTCCTGTTCGGCCGCCTCAAGAAGCACATGGCCTATGGCAGATTTTATGCGCCAAGGGGAATCAAACATTACGCCTAGCCCAAGGGCAATCTTATCTGCTGTTTTAAAACCTATTCCCCTTATTTCAGTGAGCCTGTAAGGGTTCTCCTTTATGATTTCAAGAGAATTTTCGCCAAAATGATTGTAAATCCTTACGAGGAGGTTTGGAGTGATATTGACCCTGCCTCCAAGGTATGCCGCTAGGGCCCTAAGGGACTTATGCTTTTGCCAGGATTTTAATATCTTAGCAAGCCTTTTTTCCTTGATACCCTTTACGGTTAAAAGCTCCTCCGGGTTTTTATCAAGTATCTCTATTAACCTTTCTTCCCCATATCTTTCTATGAGTGTCTTTGAAAGGGATTCCCCAAGGCCCTTTACAACCTTGCTAAGAAAAAACAAAAGCTCGCTTCCAAGAAGCCGGTAGGATGAAAAGTCAAACTGGCGGCCATATTTTGTCATCTGCCAAATGCCGTCAAACTCTACCTCGGCCCCAACAATGTTTGCCTGGTTTGCTATCTCTGCAATATGGCCCTTTACTGTAAACCTTGCCCCCCTCTTTGGCTTTACCCTTAAAATGGCAAAACCGGATTCGGGATTCTGATAGGTAACCCTTTCTATTGTTCCTCGTAGTTTGAGGGTCTTTTGGGTAGATTCAGCCATATTTAAAGGCAACCTGAATACAAAATTTACTA
>WFZZ01000194.1 GCA_015489315.1 Deltaproteobacteria bacterium
GGAACGGGATGACATGTCAATAGTTATTAATTTCTGGGGATTGGCAACACCCAATGCACTGGCACCTTTCATAGACGTTTTTGGAGGCGAAGGTCAGAGCAAGACAGATACGGGCTTTAACTGGACCACAAGGATACTTGATTACCGAAGGGCCATTTCATATCAAAGGACCATGGCCTGGTCCAATGAAGAAAGCCATCTTACCCTTGATGATGTGAGGGCGTATGTTTCAAGGGCCCTTTTTTACGGCATATTCCCAGGGAGAAAGAAAGAGGCCGTTGACTGGGAGACTGGCTCTGAAGAGATTTTGGAAAGGGCCCAGGGGCTTTTTCAAAAATATGCGCCATCTGCCTGGGAGCCTGTTACCTATGCCAGAGCGGAAAGTGATAATGTCTGGGTGGAAAGGTTTGGAAGCCTTTCAGATAGCAATGAAGGAAAGGGGCTTTTTTTCACCGTATACAATAATGGCCCTGAGCCCCTTGAGGCGTCCATAAGGATAAATACAAGCCCACTAGGTCTAAGGGCCCCGGCCTCAGCCACCATAACGGACATTTCAACAGGCGAAAATATCAGCTTTACCCTTTCTGAAAAGGATATGGTCCTTACCCTGGACCTTGGACCCATGGAGACAAGGATCATACAGGTAAAGGACGGAACGCCCCAGGGTTTTAGCGAGATTGACACGGTTTTTAAGGTATTGGTGAACGGAGATCCCTCCGAAGGCCCTGGTCCCTTATCACCACTATGGCGGCCAGGCATAGTCTGGGAAGGAGGAGGCGGCGGCGATACAAGTATAAATCCACGTCTTGTGGACTTTTGGGAAGATCTTGGAGGCTTTGAGCGAATAGGCCTTGTAAGGATAGTCCCTGAGCTTGACAGCCTTTCAAAGGGGGCATACAGCCTTTCCAGTTTTTCATCCCTGGTAAAAGATGTAAGGGATCATGGCGGGCGCCTTTTGGTAAAGATACTTACAACGCCTTTTAGATATACAAGATTTACCGATAATTCGAGCCCCTCTAGCTCCTGCCCTCCTAATGACCCTTCTGACTACCGTTACCCCAACCGCTACAACAAATACGGTGTCAAGCCCTCGGAAGAGGAGGACTACAAGGCGCTAATAAAGGATTTTATAAGGTATTTTTCAGGAAAGGAAGGCTATGTGGTAAACCCCGAGCTTTTTGGAGATAACGACAGGCACCCTGTCCTTTCCATGCCTGACGTATTGTATGAGCTTTGGGATGAGCCCAATTATGACATGAAGTGGTGTGACACAGAGGAGAATTTTTTCCGCCTTTACCAGTTGATTGTTGAGGCAGCAGATGAAGTCCGCGGAGAGGGCCTTCTCCCCTTTAAAATTGGAGGCCCTGGCTGGCGGCAAGAGACACTTAGAAATGAAGGCCTTGGAGAGGGCTTTGGGTCTTCTGGCTGCCCTGAGGCAGATGAGCCTTCATGCGGGGCAATCCGCCGTTTCTACGATTTTTTGGCAAGCAGGGGCTTTCTTGAAAATGGTCATATAAGCTGGTGGAGCTATTCCTACTCGCCAACTGAGGTATCGAGGGGGGAAACAAACAGCCACCTTAAAAATATTCATAAGATTCTAAATGACCCCCGATACCAGGGGCATTATTCAGACACCCTGGTGGTCCTTGGTGAATGGGGTCCTCCCTTTGCAAACCATATTGTTGACCTTGTGCCATCGAGAAGATGGGCAGAAACAGGAGAGTACGGCACCTTTTTTGGAAAAAACATAAAGGATGACAACGAGGTAGGGGCATCCCTTGTCCCCCAATACATATTCGATATGACAAATTCAGATCCTTCCCCGTCTCTTCAGTCATATTTTCAGATAGGGGAATGGCCCACAAAGGATTACCTTCCCATTTTTAAGGGCACTGCAGGGATAATAACCTCACAGGCGACAGGCCTTTTAAAGGCCGTATCAAATGTCTTTGTCATGCTCAACCGTCTCGAACCCCAGCAGCTAGAGACAAGGTATCGCAAAAATCCAGTGTTTAACCTCATTGCCACCTCAAGCCCAGACGCAGGAAAAATCGCCGTCCTTGGCTGGTATCATCCAAGTATAAAGCCCTATGAAAAAAATGGATGGGTTGAATATGATGAACTCATGGAGGGCCTTGAACAATCAGGCATAAAACCAGTATCTTTCTCCCTTGACTTTGAAAATCTTGCCCCAATGACCACTTACCACGTCACCATCTACAAGGTTGATAAAACCCACAGCAATTCATTTAACTATCGTCACAAGATACTGGAAAGGCTAAGGGACGACTGTGGCGAAAATGTGGAACTTTGGGAAAGGTCATGCGTCTATAATAGCATAGGTCTGATAAATTCTTGGACCCTTGAATCCACCGGAAAGAAGGCCTCTGTGGCCCTTGAATCAACCAAATCCGCACTTTCTGCCGATGAAGATGGTAAAGGGAAAATAACACTTTCACAAAGTCCCTATTCTGTCTTTTTGATAGTGCTTGAAAGAGGCGGCATCAAAAAAGACATGTGAAAGACATCCCTTTTTAAAACTTTCAAGCTATTAAGAAACCAATATGCGCAGATGGATCAAAGTAGCCAGGTGGATATTGACCTTCTTTTAAAGGGAAATCGCAATGAGTGGGAGGCCTTTGTAAGACATGTTTCTCCGGTTGTCTTTTCCGTTATAAAAAAGACTCTTGTTTCTGCCGGAAGGGATACGGAGGATGCACATGACATCCTTCAGGAGCTCTTTGCAAAGCTTTGTGCCAATAATTTTCGAATACTTAAAGGTTATGATCCGGAAAAGGCACGTCTTACCACCTGGCTTTCCGTTATTGCAAGGAATATGACAATTGATTATCTTCGACGCTTTCGGTATGAATCCCTTGAACAGAAAGATATGGCCGACACATCCCATGAAGATGAAGACGCACGAGTGGATTCTAAAAAGATTATCATATCA
>WFZZ01000195.1 GCA_015489315.1 Deltaproteobacteria bacterium
ATCTTACGAAAAAAATTACATAAAACAATCACCCTATATGGGTAAAAATGGGGTATCTAGTCAGTAGAAACCATCTCAAATAATCCCTTTTCTCCGGGCCTTTATTATGGCCTCTTTTCTTCCTTTTGCATGTAGCTTTTGATAAATTTTTTTTACATAGGTATGGACCGTATTCGGACTTATGTTACACATTTGACCAATTTCTTTGTATGTATAGCCCTCTTCTATATACTTTAAGATGGATATTTCTTTGGCAGTGAGTATAAATTCGTCTTCTTCCTTTAAGCCCTGAAACTCTTTTATGACTGCCCTGGCTATCTTTGGAGACATTGGGACTCCGCCATTAAACTGTTCATTAATTGCCTCTATAAGCTCTCGTGGCGTAGCTCCCTTTAAAATATAACCGCTTGCACCAGCCTTTATGGCAGAAAAGACGTTTTTTTTGTCTCCATAAATGGTGTGAACTAATATCTCCACATCAGGCAAGATGGACTTGGCCTTTTTAATGAATTCTATTCCGTGCATACCTGGAAGCTCTAAATCAAGAAGAATTAAATCAGGTGCGTTATTTTGTTTAAGAAATGAAAGAGCTGCTTCTCCAGTAGTAAAACCACCTAGAAGCTCTATTTCCCTTTCTGAACCAAGAAGAAATTCCAAATTTTTTAAAAGTAATTCGTCATCCTCTACAATTAAAAGCCGCATAGTTAGATATCCTCATATCTCATTTGATGCGCTTCATGTAATATAGGGACCTTAAGTATTATCTCAGAGCCTTCCTGATTTTTGATTTCAATGGTGCCTCCCAACCTTTTTACCCTATTTTTCATATTTGATAATCCTCTTCCCCTTAAGAGGGTTTTGCCCCTCGGTAAATTTATACCTTTTCCATTATCACTTATGGAAAGAAAAAAGGCTTCTTTTTTGATACTAATATTCACCTCCACCCTTGATGCCTCAGAATGTTTTAGGACGTTAGTTATTGCCTCTTGAAAAATCTTGGTGACGTTAAGCCTTAAAAAGGGACTTAACCTTATATCATTTTCAGAATCCATATCTTTTAATGAAAAAGCAATGCCATTTCCTGCCAAAAGCTGATTCCCAAGATATCTAAGGTCATTTATAAATTCCTTGGCTTCTTGATCACCTTCGTCCAAACATTCCATAAAGGAGCTTATTTCCATTCTTCCCCTTGTTGCAAGCTGTGAAATGGTCTCAAGGTCTTCTTCAACTTCATATGAAGGGCTCTTTAACTTTGCCCGCTGAGCCAAGAGGCTGATATTTGTGGCTATGGCACCTATCCCGTCATGAAGTTCTCTAACCATCTCTTCCCTTTGTTCATGGGCACGTGCCTTTTCCTCCATCGCTTGTCTTAAGGCACTTTCCCTTGCATTTCGAAGCTCATTTATTCTGTCTGCAAGAGCCAAAGATAGAAGCACAACATCCATAACTGAACCAAACTGAATACTATAGATACTCCAAAATCGAGAAGGGAGCCAACCAATGTTCCAAAGGATAAGGATCATCACACCGCTTAATAGGGCAAACCATGCCATTATATAAAATCTAGCTGACCGTTGCCCTCTTTTTAGACAAATTAAACCTGAAAGGAGTAAAAAGGTTACAAAAATGGCTGCTACAAAAAGCGTAATTTTTAACATTATCCCATAGCTTATAATTAAAGAAAAAAACGAAAGGATAATTGCCAAAATCACGATCCAGTTTAGGACTCTGTCCAAAAAAGGGACAGACCTTTGAGTAAGTAAAAAATCCTTTGTAAAAAATGTGGCCCAGATCATGGCAACACCTGCCAAAAAGAGCGTAGAATTTCGATTCCACCAAACCCAATTTGGCCATAAATACTCATAGGCCAGTCCGTTTGCTGTCATTTGATATAGGGCAAAGGAGACAATATAAATCACATAAAAAAGATAGGCCCTATCTCTTAAGGAAATAAAAATGAAGAGATTATAAAGTGCCATCACCAGCATGATCCCATAATATAGCCCCAGGGCAAACTGGGCCTCATGATCTGATTTCCAGAAGGTCTCCTCTTCCCAAAGGGTCATTGGGAAGTACATGGCACTTTCAGTATCAATCCGTACATAGTAACTGGATGAACCTGAAGGAATTTTGATTCTAAAAAGAAAATTTCTATGTTTTATATGCCTGGTATAAAAAGGAGTTGCTCGGCCTGTTCGATAGATATTAAAAGAGCCTTTACCATTAGGC
>WFZZ01000196.1 GCA_015489315.1 Deltaproteobacteria bacterium
CCTTTTTTATTTCATCTTGAGTAGCATTTTTAGAAACACCTAAAATTTTATAATAGTCTTTTCCCTGTGTCATAATCCTTTCCTCATTATTTGTCTTATAAGGATTTTTATGGATAATAGGTAAAATCCATATTAAACACTAAGGGCTTCAGAAAGAAAGTCAAGGAATGGTATTTTAGGTGAAAATTTGTCTATTTGAGCCATCTTCTCCGTCGAATATTAATGAAATTAGAAATGGATTAAGGCTCCTTAGAAAGGGCCTTTCAAACATTGATAATTTGGAATTAAGGGCCTTTTCATCGGTTTCTTTATCAAATGACAAACTTTCATATCTTGCCTCAAATGACAGCAAAAAGGCCCTTTCCTTCAAAAGGGCAGTTAAAGGGAACTGGGATTTTATGCTTTTTACTCGTGGAGGCTATGGTATTTTAAGGTGGCTTTCTTTAATTCACTGGGAGGAACTTTCTCCTTTTTTTAAGGATAAAATCTTTATTGGTTTTAGTGATGCCACATTCTTGGCAAATACCTTAGTCAAATTTGGTGGACGTTTTTTGCATGCCCCAATGTTAAATACCCTTTCTTATTCTAATAAAAAGACCCAGAAATCCTTTTTTTCATTTTTACAAAAAAAGAAGCTCGAAATTATATCTGGAAGGGTCCTTGTCAAAGGAGACATAACCGGAACCTTAATTGGAGGAAATTTAACATGTCTTTCACATTTAATCGGTACAGATTTTGAGCCTGACTGGAGGGGAAAGATTCTTTTTCTGGAGGATTGTAATGAGGCAATTTATAGATTGGATAGGCTTTTTACCCATCTTTTCTGTGCCAAAGTCTTCAATAAAGTAAGTGCCGTTGTTCTTGGCAATTTTTTGTTGCCAAAAGGAGAGGATGAGGCGCATCTATTTTGCCTTTTAAAGGATCGGTTTGGAACACTTAAAAAACCAGTCCTATATGATCTTCCTTGCGGCCACGGAGATAAAAATATTCCCCTTCTTTTTGGTGAAAGATATCAGGTTTCAACTTCTTTTTCTAGCCTAATACCTATTAGCCAGAATCACTAATTCGCAAATTAAGAAGGTGCCCTGTTTAAAATTTATTTTCTGAAAAGTTTTCTAAGTGCAAGTATCTTTAAATTATTTTCCAGGGCCTCTAAAAGAGAAACGGCTTCAAAAAGGTCCTCTCCCCAGGAAACAGCTCCATGCGCCTTAAGAATGAAAGTATTTTGTTTTGTTGCAATTTCTCCTGCTTTTTTCGCAAGCTCTTCTGAACCCGGCTTAAAACTAGGAACCATCTTAATCTTTCCATTAAATAACATCTTCCCCTCGACAAGATCTGAAACATCGATTTCTTTTTCATTTTCAAGACTTGCAGCTACAGCGTAAGGTCCATGGACATGGATTACTGCACGGGCACTTGGGCAATTTTTATATATTTCAAGGTGCATTTTTGTCTCAGAAGAAGGTTTCCCAACTCCCTCAATAATTTTTCCTTTTTTATCTAGGACAATTAAATCTTTGTGCCTCAAAAAGCCCTTGTGGACACCTGATGCAGTGATAATGATTTTGTCATTTTTAAAAACTTGGCTAATGTTTCCGTCAAACCCCGAAATCAATCCTCTTTCATATAAAATTGACCCAACCTTAATTATTTCTTGTTTTCCCTTTTTTAACATAGACTTACTACCACCTTGACAATCTTTATTTTATGAATTAAGGAACAATTTTTAAGAGTCTAAGTTTTTTAGTTCTTGTTCTTTGTATTTAGGGAGTACAAAAAAATGGAGGGATTTGCCATGAAAAAATTAGTGGGGTTTTTGTTGTTTTTCTGTTTGGTTTTCCCTGCAGCAGTATTTGCGGGAGGATACGCTTCTCCAAGTACTGATCAGCTTTTAAAGAAGATAGAGGAGTTAAGCAGGGAACTAGCTCAAGTCAAAAAGGAACTTAATGAGGTTAAAAGTAAAGGGACAAATGCTGCGCTTCAAAGGGAGTTGGAGGCACTAAAGGCACAGCAAGAGGATACTGCTGACAACGTAGATGATCTTTCCGATCAAATGGAAGATCTTATGACCAATGGTGTTGGCCGGTTCCAGGTATTTGGCGACTACCGTTTTCGTCTGGATTCCACAAGGGGGCATTCAAGGGCTTATTACCATCCTATGGATCTAATGGCCTGGAAGTTAGGAGGAATGCAAGGTCCACCACCAAAGAGGAGAGCTGATGATTTCAGGAATTCCACTATTTACACCAACAGGTTACGCTTAGGTGTTAAAGTTAAGGCTACTGAAAATGTTACCTTTAAGGGACGCCTTACCATGTATAAAATTTGGGGAATGGAAAGTGCTGCCAAGACAGCCTATCCATTTGGCATGAATGGCTTTATGTGGGATCCTAATATAAGCCGTCGTCCAAATGATAATACCTTAAGGGTAGAAATGGCTTATGTGAATTGGACAAATATAATGGATCTTCCAATCTGGATATCAGTTGGTAGGCGTCCAACAGTTGACGGTCCACCAGCCCAGTTACGCTATAATTATGATAGCAGATATGCCACACCCGTAGCCCTTGGTGTTGACTGGACCTTTGATGGGGCTACTTTAGGTTATATGTACACAAATCCATGGCCAGGAAAGATTCGTATATGCTATGGTCGTGGTTATGAAGCTGGCTTTAATTCAAATGACAACCCAACCGGAGTGCTAGATGATACCGATTTGTATGGTTTCAGTTGGGATATTATAAATGATACAGAAAATCATAGGTTTGCTAACTTGCAGTTTTTCAGGGCAGCTGACATCCCAGACATGATGGAAGGAATAAGTATTTCTGGAAATACAATAGGATTTACCCCTGCTCTTTCAGACCTCATAGCAGGAAATCCACCTAGTGCACCATTTAATAGAGTAGATGCAACAGCAGACTTAGGCGATATTTATCATGCTAGTTTTGTTTATATGGATCAATTCCGTGGGGTGGATTGGTTTATCAGTGCTGGGTTAAGTAGAACTGATGACAGAGGAAGGAATGCATATGGATATGGTCTTTTGACTGATCCAGGTGAACCAAAGAATAATCATTGGGGCTGGGCTGTATATGCTGGAATGAGAATTCCTGTAGAGATGCTTAGAAGCAAGATCGGATTTGAATATAACTTTGGGTCCAGATATTGGATTAATTTCACACCTGCTGCTGATGATCTTTACTCTAGCAAGCTTGCAACCCGTGGTCACGTTGGAGAAATCTATTGGATATGGGATGTTCCGGCAGGTGATGCTATCTCTAAATATGCAAAAGTATTCATGAGGGTAGGTTATCAATATTACTGGTTTAACTACACTGGAAGTGGCAGCTGGATGGGTAAACCTTGGGATCCAAGTGACGTAGGCGATGATCCTAATAAGGCTCAGTTCTTCCCACCAGTTGACAAAATGGATAACATTTACGCCACATTTGAAGTGTATTTCTAATATTGTTACATAAAAATGGTCTTTCAAGAGGAAGGAGGGGGCTTGACCACCTCCTTCCTCTTTTTATTTTTAAAGATAATTAAAAATCGACAACAAAGGAGTTAAAAATATGCCAATATATGAATTTCAGTGTAAAAGTTGTGATTATTGTTTTGAATTGTTGCTAATGAGTAAAGATGAAATGGAAGATGTAAGATGTCCAAAGTGTGCAAGTCCAGATGTTGGGAAATTAATGAGTGCGGCGAATATCTCTACAGGAAGTGTTTCCACCTCAAGTTCCAGCACTTCTCATAGTGGCAATAGATCACAGGTGGTAACTCATTCATGTTCGTCTGGAAGCTGTACCCAGTTTAACTTGCCAGGGCATACTAAAGGTTAATTAGCGATTTTTGGCTTGTTTCCAATACCTTAGAACCCTTTTTATATATTTTATTGTTTCTGGATAGGGTGGGATACCGCCAAATTTTTTTACAGTGCCAGGGCCAGCATTATAGGCGGCAAGAGCGCTTAATAGGTCGCCATTATAGGTTTTTAAGAGCCAGCTGAGATACTTGGTTCCTCCGCGTATATTTTCTTCTGGTTCAAAGGGGTTCGAGACCGAAAGTTCATTGGCTGTTTCTGGCATTAGCTGCATAAGGCCCAATGCGCCTTTGGGCGATATTGCAAAGGGATCTCCGCCTGATTCAGCCATAATTATAGCCTTAATTAGCGCAGGATCAATTTGAATATTCCTGGCAATTTGATCAATTGCCTCTCTGATTTCTTTATCTGAACTAGCAATTTTTTTCTTTCTGCTTTTCCCTTTTCCCTTTATGATGATTTTTTCCTTTGAGATTTTAAGTTTGGTAAAGACAGAGCTTGTTGGGCAATTGGTAAAATGCCAAACCCCATTTGAATCTACATAACTATAAATCTCACTACAGATTCCAG
>WFZZ01000197.1 GCA_015489315.1 Deltaproteobacteria bacterium
CCTTCCACGCTCCAAGAAACTCTATAACGGAAAAGGCTTTTTTACAAAATACGGTAAAGTAGATGTTGGCCTTGCCATGAGGCTTATTGAGGCCCTTTTAAACCCCTGGTCGCCATTAAGGGAAAAAGACACAACAAACGTCAGCTGCCCCCAAAGGGGAAGGATATGCTTTAGGCAAAAAATTCTTTTAAACACCTTTAGTCTCATCTATTTTGAAGATACCCTGGCCCCTGAAAGATTTTATTCAAAAGATATCTTTATCAATTTTGGATATGAACAGGACTTTTTTGAAAATAGTTATCCCAAGAGAATAAATTTCTTTGTAAAGGATGGGCCAGTCAAAGGCGACCTAGTGATTTACGAGGTGAGGTTTAACCAAAGGCTTGATAAGAGGCTCTTTGACCTTGAAAGATTCTTAAATGAAATAACCAGGTAATGGCTTTATAAAAAAGAAATTATAGATATAACCTATTCTTTTTCTTTAAATTTCTCTAGACACTCCTTACTGCAAAAATAAAAAAGCCTTCCTCTCTTTCCGTAAACAAGGGCCTCTTTTTTAGGGACATAGGTCTTGCAGATAGGGTCCTGAACAAGCTCATCAGTAATTGGAGGCCCCTTTTTTTGACCACTTGCCCTTGGCCTTCCAATACCAAAGAACCTGGAAATACTCCTTTTAAAGATGAAATAGATAAGAAAAAGTATAGCCAAAAAGATCAAAAATCGGCCCAAGTCAAACCTCCAACCTGTAAATCTCCGACTCGTTGACAGAAAGCCTTTTCAAAAGCTCCCTTACACTTAGGCCATACTCCTTGATAAAAAAATCAGGGGCTATTTCCGCCCAAGGCAGAAGCACAAAATCCCTTTCAAAAAACCTTGGATGGGGTAGCACAAGCCCATTTTCTCCGCTTCCATCCCTTGACTCTCCCTCCATGTACAAAAGATCAAGGTCAATGGTCCTGTCCATACCCTTGGCCCTATCTCGTCCAAGTCTTTCTTCAATATCAAGGAGAATAGACATGAGCTCTTCAGGACCTAACTCCGTCTCTATTTCAAGAACACCGTTTAAAAACCAGAAACTTGATTCAAACCCGACAGGTCTTGACTCATAAAGGCTGGAAAAGGCCTTGATATCAATAGAAGGATGCTCCGCCATTGCCTCAATAGCCCTTTTAATAAATGCCCTTCTTTCTCCGAGGTTTGAGCCAAGGCCAATAAAGGCCCTTTTTTTCTGAGGCATACCTGAAAAGAAAGGTTAAAGGACTCCCTTTAGCCTTTCAATGGCCTCCTTGAGCCTTTCTTCAGGGACCGTGAGGGCCATTCGGGCATAGCCTTCTCCTGGTTCTCCAAAACCGTTTCCTGGCGTACAGACAATACCAGCCTTATCCAAAAGCTCTCCGCAAAATTCGCTTGAACTCTTGCCTTCAGGGACCTTAAACCAGACATAAAATGTTGCCTTTGGGCTATTTGTTGATAATCCAATTTCTTTTAGCCCTTTCACTAGGCAGTCACGCCTTCCTGTGTATATCCTTTTCATTTCCTCAATGAAGCTTCCATCACTTTCTAAGGCAGCTATTCCTGCCTCCTGAATGGCCTCAAACTGGCCTGAATCCACATTTGATTTTACCTTTTTTAGGGCTGCAACAAGTTCTGGATTTCCTATTGCAAAACCTATTCTCCAGCCGGTCATGTTGTATGTCTTTGAAAGGGAGTGAAACTCTATGCCCACATCCATGGCCCCGGATGTTTCAAGAAAACTGGGGGCAACATAACCGTCATAGGTCATTTCACTGTAGGCTGCATCATGGCAGATGATGACATCATAGGTTTTTGCAAAGTCAACCACCTTTTCAAAAAATTCCTTGCTGGCACAAGCCGCTGTGGGATTATTCGGATAGTTGAGCCACATGATCCTGGCCTTTTGGGCGACGTCCTCTGGAATGGCATCAAGATCTGGAAGAAAACTATTTTTTTCATAAAGGGGCATGTAGTAGGTAATGCCTCCGCAAAAAAGAGTGCCAATGTGATAAACCGGATAACCGGGTGTAGGAACAAGGACAATGTCCTCATCCTGTACAAAAGCCAAGGGGAAATGTGCTATTGCCTCCTTTGAGCCAATTATACAGCAAACCTGACTGCCTGGATCAAGATCAAGGCCAAATCTTCTCTTGCACCAGTTGGCCGCAGCAGTCCTAAACTCAATGCTTCCTTCTGATGAGGGATAACGGTGATTTTTTGGATTTTTTACTGCCTCTATCATCCGATTAACAATAAAATCAGGGGTGGGAAGATCAGGGTCCCCAATTCCAAGGTCAATAACATCTACACCCTTTTTAAGGGCCTCCTGCTTTTTCCTGTCAAGTTCCACAAAAAGATAGGGTGGTAGTTTCTTTATCCTGCTTGTCATCTGAAAGTTCATGGCAAAAAGTCCTTTCTTTTTCCTTTATTTTACTGGGTTAATCAACTCCCCTATGCCTTCGATGGCCACCTTTACAGTATCTCCTGGATGGATTTGGCCTACCCCAAAGGGGGTTCCGGTGGCAATGACATCCCCAGGAAAAAGAGTCATTATTTGAGAGATAAAAGATAAAAGTTTTGGGACATTGTGTATCAAAAGGGAGGTATTAGAGTCCTGGCGCAATTCATCATTTACAAAGGACCTTATGGGTAAATTAGAAGGATCTAGCTCGTTCTCAATTACAGGCCCAATGGGGCAGAAGGTGTCGAATGACTTTGACCTTGTAAACTGAATATCTTTTTTTTGAAGATCCCTGGCAGTTACATCATTTAGACATGAATAACCTAAGACATAATCAAATGCATCTTCTTCCCTTACGTCCTTTGCCCTTTTACCAATTATAACTGCCAGCTCTGCCTCGTAATCCACCTGCCTACTCATGGAAGGACAGATAATGGCATCCCCAGGCCCTATGACACTTGATGAAGGTTTTAAAAAAATAAGTGGCTCTTGGGGAATAGCCATATTGAGCTCCTCTGCATGGTCTCTGTAATTAAGCCCAACTGCGACAATTTTTGATGGAGTGGTGGGAGAAAGGAGTTTTACTTCTGAAAGCCAAAAGAACCGTTGAGTTTCCCTGAAGTCCTCATTAAAGGGCGAGCCTTCAAAAAGCCTTATCCTTTCTCCTTCTAAGACCCCGAAGTAAGGACCTTCGTTTCCCTTTTTGAAACGGACTATCTTCATGAAAGCCCCAGTACATCTAGCATGGAATACCTGCCATTTGGCTTTCCAACTATCCACTTGGCTGCACGCACAGCCCCTTTTGCAAAGGTATCACGGCTTGAGGCCTTGTGAGTAATCTCTATTCTTTCGCCAATTCCTCCGAAAAGGACGGTGTGTTCGCCGACAATATCACCTGCCCTCACGGTCTGAATACCGATCTCCTCCTTGGAGCGCTCTCCGATAAGCCCGTGCCTTTCAAATACTGCAACCTTGTCAAAATCCCTTCTAAGGGCCTTGGCAACCACCCTTCCAAGCTGAAGGGCAGTGCCGCTTGGGGCATCTTTTTTCATTCTGTGGTGGACTTCAATTATCTCCACGTCATAGTCGTCTCCAAGGACGGATGCAGTGGTTTCAAGGAGTTTATATAAAAGGTTTACCCCAACACTCATATTGGGGGAAATCACAAGGGGAAAATCCTTGGAAAGGTTATCTATTTTTTTATATTCCTCTTGGGTAAAGCCAGTTGTCCCAATAACCATTGCCCTCCCCTTTTCTGCTGCTTTTTGGGCATGAGCAACGCTTGCCTCGTGGAAAGTAAAATCAATAATCACATCCCCTTTATCGATTACCTTGTCAATACTGTCTTCAATGACAACACCAAGTTCTCCTGCACCTGCAACGACACCGGCATCCTGACCTATAAATGGCGCGTCACTTCTCTCAAAGGCCCCTGTAAGTTCAATGCCTTCAGTGTCCTTGATCATATTGATAATGCGGCCTCCCATCCTGCCGCCTGCACCTGCTACTATTGCTCGAATCATTTTTACCTCCTGGAAATTACATCAAAGGTCACTTGCCGCCATGGACGAAGACAAAGGCCAAAGCAAAATAACGGTCAAGTGTACCCGGTTAATGAGTTTATTTTTTTCTTATTTCATCACCTTTCAAGGGTGGACGATCTGGAACACTATCCAATATATTTTTAAATGCCTTTCGATCGGCCCTCAAGGCACGCTTTTTGAGATAATTTTCAGTTCTGAGTGCAGATATCTTTTCCGCAACAGCAGTAGTAATGAATTGATTTATGGATACACCTTCTTCCGATGCAATTTCTTTTATATGACGATGAATTGAATTGGGTAATCTCAGATTTAATGCACTCATTTTATCACCTCCAAAAATTGGCCCGGTGATATAGCCTGTATATTGAATTTTTCTATCCCTTTAAAATCTTTAATATTATGTGTTACAATTATATTTGTGCCAATTGTCAATTTCGTAGTCCAACTTTACTAATTAAGATGTTCACTTAATAAGCTTTAAGGACTTTAGGACCTCCACAAGCCTTTCCTTATTGACGTCAAGCATTGGCGCAAGGGGTAGCCTCACCTCATCAGAATCGATCTTCCCCATAAGAGCCAAGGCGGTTTTTGCTGGCACTGGATTTGTTTCAA
>WFZZ01000198.1 GCA_015489315.1 Deltaproteobacteria bacterium
AAGCTCATTGCCTTTACCATTCTATTAGCCCTCCTATGGTTATTGAGATAACTTTCTACCTTTAAAAATTATCATGGGAGGGCTTTTCCTAAAATCCTATTTTGGACAAAGGTGATAGGTGCTACTTTTTTAACACGTTTTCTCCTTACCACTTTCAATATTCAAAAATTGTAAAAATGTAATTCTTTATGCACTTTGCTTCTTTAAATAGGCTCAAATCAGATGGAAGGCCAAAAATTTAATTTTAATGACGCAATGAGATTTTATAATTCAAATCTCTTGCCCCTTGGGCCCTTTCGGCTTTTAAGATCAACTGTAGTAGTGAATGAAATTTTTTTTAAAAACTTAAGATAATCATTGGTGCTTAATTCCTTTGGATTTTTTTGCAGAGCTATAATATCTTCTTTAGTAATTTTTAGTCTAATATCAGGTGCTTTGTTACTTGATCCTTTTTTTGATTTCATGGTAAGTATCCATCATTTCCTGTTTGGCAAAAAAATTCTTAACCATTTCATGGTCAATTTCTGGAAGTTCCATCAAAAATTGGATATCTGCCATCTCTTTAAATGTCCTTGATGGGTCATTTTTGATGGCCAATACTTTTAGGGCGATTATGTGTTCAGGCCTTGGGACAGGTACTTTGTACCCAAAAAGCATTAAGTTCTTTTGCGCCTCTGAAAAAAGGATTTCTGCTGTTTTATCATCTACATAAATGAAGTCAAGCCGTCCCAAGCTCGAAATGGGATGGACATGATTAGAATATCCAGTAGAGCAATGAAGCGTCTCATATCCTAAGCCTTCCAAGAAATTCAAAAGATAGGTTTGACACTTTAACTCTACTATAAAATCCAGGTCTGCAGTTGCCCTTGATAGCCCATATGCATGAAGAGAAAATGCGCCGGCAATGGCAAACTTATAGTTTTTTTTTGAAAAAAATGACATAAGCTCTGGTAATATTGCCTCAAAGTCCATTTTATTAGGGTTCAAAAATTGGGTCGTCCCAGTTAATGTTAATAGCCTGATCTAATGGAAGAAATGGGTAAAAATTTTACATTATCCACTTCTAAATATTCTTCTCCCATATAGAACAAAAATAGCTTGCATGGTTTGTTAAGGCTTTTCCCAAATTCTCGAAGATTTATGATATCACGTCTATTTGGCGTTTTTGAGGCCTTGATTTCAATTGCATAAATATTTCTTTCACTTTCAAAAACTAAGTCTATTTCTCTACCTGCAGCACTTTTGTAATAAAAGAATTGATCACTTTTGATAAACCCAAGCTTTCTTCTTTTCTCAAGCTCAGATATTACAAAATTTTCAAGCCTTTGACCTTCTGAGATTTGAATGCCAAAGCTCGATATGATTCCATTGTCACAAAAATATGTCTTTTTTGCCTTTATAAAGCGTTTTGCCGGGCCGTATTGATAGCCTGGCAGTTCAAATATTAACTGTGACTGGAGCAAGGAATTGATATATTTTTTTGTGGTTTGAAAACTTAGTTGTGCTTCCCTTGCAAAGTTAGATATTTCAAGGTGTGATCCAATGGATACGGCGAGGTTATGAAATATATTAAGCAGGCCATGAATATTTTGAATATTGGAGAGCTGCATCAAGTCCCTAGTAAAATATGAGTTTTTATAAAGATTGAGGATCTCAGTTTTTCCTTTAGGAGATGGCTCTTTTACAATCTCAGGGAAAAGTCCATAGTTTGTGACTACATGAAGTTCTCTATATCCCTGTTTTATTTCTGGATAAGCTAATACGTCGGAAAATATTGAATGGGTAGGTGCGCCTCTTTCTTCGCCCCAGCACATTGGCGGAAGCGAGTAGAAAAGGGCGCGTCCAGCCAAGGTTTCGCTTGCTGAACTAAAAGCCCTAAAGAGCTTGAACCAGTCATATAAAAATGGGCTCCCAAGTTGTCTATTGCATATTTGACAGCAACTGTTAAGAGTGGATGTCTTTGGATTTCATCTATAATTGCACTTTCTCCAAGACTTTGAATCAATCCTTTTGGGTCTCTTTTAGCCCAATCAAGGATGTCCAAGTCGTCAAGGGTGATATACGGAATATCTGGGAAAAGATTTTTTAAAAGAGTCATTTTTCCACTTCTACGTGGACCAATGGTAAGACTACTGAACCCCCTTTTTATTTGTAGCCATCGTTTAAACACTTTTTAAAATTAACGTGGATAAATTTAAAGTCAATTTATAAAATATCTGGAATGTAAATTGAAATGGATGTTGGTTGAATGTTTATTGATTAAAGTAACGTAATTAAATCAACACTGGTTTGGTGGCGAACAAAATTTTTTTCGAAAGACCGTCAAGTTCTTAAAAAATAAAAAGAGGGAGGTCTTTTAAAATAAATTCTCTTAACAGCCCTCGACTTTAGGTGTCTTCTTTTTCTTGCGTTTTTTAGTAATACTAACAGTATCACCAGCCTTTATCTTTTTAAGGCCCTTTTCTTGACAATTTTTAAGAATAAGACTAGTACCTTCGACTTTTTCTACCTGGCAGGTAAACTTTGCATAAGAAAATGAGGGAAGAGTAAAGACAAAAGATCCAGAAATAATAAGGCATAAAATGAGTTTTGGAAAATTTTTCATTAAATCCACCTCCATTTATATTTTTATAGCCTCCCTCTTTATAGAGATCATTCGGTAATAAGCCTTATGAACTTTAAATTTTTATGACAATTTGTGTTTAAAAGGGTCAGTTTTTTAATTAAGCATGCTACCGCCATTTGGGTGAATAATGACCCAGGAGGAAACAAACAATTTAAATGCCCCTGGTTTAAGGGTCAGTTTTTATTTGCTTTCCCACAAAACTACAAATGGTTGGGCCTTAAGTCTTTTTTCAAGGCCCTTGTATTCGTCTTTCGAAAGGACTAATGTCCTTATTTTTCGTCCTATATATCGTTCGGTTTTTTTGACTAAATCTATAAGATTTAACTGGTCAATATCTCCTACTAAAACCAGATCAATAATTCCAGTATCCTTGCCTTGGGCGTAGTCGCCAATTAGAAGAGCAAGCTCTAATTTGCCTAACCTGTTAATAATACTGTCAAGTATCTTGTCCATCCCTAGAGCCTTTTTAACCATGGAATGAAGTTCTGGAAAAAGGGGGTGTTTTTTGTTGGCCTTATAGAATATTTGTCGCCCATTTTTGATTTGTTCTAATAATCCTGCATCTAATAAGTTCTTAAGCTCTTCTTTTATGACACTAGGTGAAGCAGAAAAGTCCCCTGATAGCTCTCTAAGATAGGCCCTTTGTTTTGGGTTAAGGAAAAGGCGCATCAATATGTTTATGCGCGTTTTGGATGTTATTATTCCGTTGAAGATATTCATATTGTTCTATTTTTATGAACAAAAATTATAAAAATTTGGGTCTATGTCAAGCCTATAATTAATATCGGCTGCAAATTTAATTTAGATGATGTTATCATGGGGTAAACCTATTAAATTGAACAAGGAAGCTTTCTATGAAATACGGTGAAGAAGAAATAAAAAAGGCAAAACTTGAGTCCTGGCCAAATCCAACCCGGGAAAGGGACTATCTAATTGAGATCACATTTCCTGAATTTACATGCCTTTGTCCGCGTTCTGGGTATCCAGACTTTGCAAAAATCCATATAAAATATATACCTGACGAATACATCGTGGAATTAAAGTCTTTGAAATTATATCTAAACAGTTTTCGTGATAAGTATATTTCCCATGAAGAAGCTACAAATGTGATATTTTCCGCCTTAAAGAAAACCCTTAGGCCGAAATCGTTAAAGGTAATAGGAGACTTTCATCCAAGAGGCAATGTCCATACTGTAATTACAGTAAGTGAAGGTTTTGGAGAGTTGGAAAAAGCTAGTTCCCTAAAATAGACGCAACTTTTTCCTCAAGTTCATTTTTATCAATTGGTTTTACACAATATTCCTGTGCGCCAAGGGCCAGGGTTTGTCTTGCTGTGTCAATTGTTGGGTAACCTGTTAGCATCATGGCCTTTATCTCTGGATCAATCTTTTTTATTACCTCAAGCACTTCGACTCCGGTCATTTTCTTTAGCTTTATATCTAAAATAGCAAGGTCAACCTTGTTGTTTTTTATAAAATTTATGGCCTCTTCTTCTTCAGTAAAGGGATAAACTTCATGGCCCTTCTTTTCTAAAATCTTTTTAATCAATATCCCAGCGTCTATAACGTCATCTAGAACTACAATTTTTGCCATATTTTTGTCCTTTTCCTAAAATGGGAAGATGCTTATAGATTTCCTTCAAACAAAAAGCCTCCATCTCTTTTATTTCATTAAGAAGGTTTAATGTCAACATGTTTTAAATAAGTGATTTTTTTCATTAATGTTTCTTCCATTTCATCAATTTTTGCTCCCACAGTCCTTGTTACCCTATTGGCAAAGGCACTGCAAAATTGCAAAAAATCGCCAAAATCATGAACAGTTTCAAAGTCATCCCTAAGGCTTGCTTCCATTTCCTTAACCAACAAATAACCATTAAGCTCAACCTCAGCCCTTACGTAATGAGAATCAGGTGTGATGACGATCATCCGTATATCTTTTATTTCCTCAACAAGTGGAAATGAGGCTATCTGTTTTCTTACTTCTTCCTGTAGCTCTTCAGGAGATGCCTTTTCTATGAGATATTCAAGATTTTCCTTAATAAGGATAATTGCTATTACAGCAAGAATGATTCCTACAACAATAGATCCCATAGAATCCCAGTAATATTGCCCTGTTACCTTGGTAAGAATTATCGCCGTAGTTGCAAGGAATAAGCTAAAAATTGCTGCACCATCTTCGAGAAGAACAGCAAGATTTGCAGTATCACCTTTTCGTTGGTGGCGATATGCCACATAAAATGAATATCCTTCGGCCAAAAAGGATACTGCAAGAACTAGATAGGTCCATTTATTAATTTCAGGCATTCTTTCATGCAAAAGTGAGCTTATTCCATGATAAATTGTGACTCCTGCACCTACAAAGAATATACCGCAGGCAGAAATAAGGCCCCAAACAAAACGTTCTTGACCTCTTCCAAAGGGGTATTCCTTGGAAGGGCCAATTTTGCTTCTTATAAGCCCAATAAGTAAAAGTGCCTGATTAGCCGTATCTGCCACTGAGTGGATGGCTTCAGCAATCATAGAGGCCGAACCACCTAAAAGACCAACCAAAAATTTTAAAATACAAACTATCGTATTTGCTGTTATGGCAATCTTGACCGAATGCATTTTCTCTAAGCCTTTCTATTTTGAGTGAAAACGGCCCATACGCATATTACTCCAGTCTATTTTTCGAAAAGGACCTGTCTCTAGTTGAATTACTATTTCTTTCCCCTTTTTGTCTTTTCTTTTTACTGTAATTTTTGCCTTTTCTCCTTCCTTTTTGAAAAAAAGTTCAACCTTAAGGTCGTAAATGTCTTTTACCTTGTTTCCATCAATAGCCAAAATTACATCTCCCACCTTGATTCCTGCATCCTTAGCAGGGCTATTTGGCATTATTTTTTCAACTGTAAGCTTTTTTTCTCCAGTTAAAAGCACACCTAATTTTGCAGAAAATGGCTCTCTTATCCTTGGAACTGACAAAAAAAGATCGGCCCTAGCCGGATCTAGCTCACCTCCTTGATTGAAAAGGCAGATTGACTGAGAAATATATGGAAGTCTTCTTTTGACCCTTTCCGGAATCCCAAATCCATATTCCACATGACCGCCTCCAACGATTACAATCATCTGTCTGTCCGGATTTTTTATAAGATAATCACTAATACTTTCTGCCATTGTCTCGTCCCATGCAATTTGCGCCTCGTAAAAGTTTTTAAAATCACTGAGCCCTTCTTCTTTGTGATTTTCATAAATGGATTTTAAAAGTCTTTTGTAAGGGATATTCGAAAAATTAAGCTCCTTTGGAAGTGCTGCCCGTTCCAATTTGTTTAGAGAGGAGATGCCATGCCTTGCTATTTTTTTCGATATTTCCTTTGGAAGGTTTAGTGCAATGACTGGAATCCTATTTTTTTTGCAAAATTCAATTATTCCTCTATAAAATTTATAATTAAACCCCCATCTTTTAAAATATTCGACCTTTTTTAAAAATTCTTTTTCGTCAATCTTGTCACTAAAATAATCGTTAATGACCTCTTGAAACGGCCTTTGGAACATTTCCATGCCAATGGCGAGTTTATTTAATTTTGAAAGGGCCTTTATAATTTCAAGTTGTGCCTTGTGTATTCCCATTTCATCATGTTTTTCACCTAAATAAACAACCTTTTGGTTTCTCAGCCTTTCAAGTATTTGCCAGTTTGTCTTTATATCTGTTGAAAAAATACCAGAAAGGCCACTTTTAAGCTCCACATAGATCCCATTTTCATAGGCTGCCTTTTTCTTTTCTATCAGCCTGCCATCTCGAAAAAATAAATAGGAATATTTCCCATAATGGGTTAGCTTAAATATGACCTTTGATGTTTCAACTTCAGAAGAAGAGATGCAGTGTGCAATTACTGAATAGTCATTAAATGGGCTTCTTTTTACCTTTATCTTGAATCCATTTTGAGGTGATTCTAGTTTTCCTGAAAGGGCCTTAAGACGTCCTGAGGTTTTTCCCAAGATTAAAAAGGACTTGTCCTTTAAAAACGAGTGCTTAAGTTCCTTTCTTTTAATGGTTTTAAAACCCTTTTGCCGGAAAAAAGAGATTAATGGTCTGTACTTATTAAGCTCCTTCTTCTCAGGGAAGACAATGTATGCCAGTTTGGACCCAAAAAGTCTTGAAAGTGAAGGGGGAAATTCAGAAGGAGAAAGCTTTCTCATAAGATTAAAATCAGGGTCGATGGATGCATAAAGCGGTCGCTCAGGAAGCCAGATGGAATAGTCCTTTTCCTTTTTATCTAAAAATAGGAGATGATCGAGTTTTTGATTTTTTGTGAAAATCCTTATGGGAACCGTTACTTGATAAACATGAGTATTTTTTTGACCTAGAGTTAAGTTTAGTTCAAAGCCACCCTCTCTTTTCCTTAAAAAGATGGCTTCTTTAACAAAAAGATTTGGAATATCGCTTCGTTCCACCCATTCATCAAAAAACCAGTCCAATTTTTTTGATGAAACCCTCTCAAAGATGTCGCCAATATCATTCCAGCTAGCCTTCTTAAATTTAAATTCCTTGTAAAATTCGTTTAGGGCCTTAAAAAATTTCTCGTCTCCAGTATATTTTCTTAACATATGAAATATCATTGACGCCTTTCCATATCCAATGGCTTTGGACACACGGTCTCGTCTTATGCGGAATTTTGAAAGAGGAAAGCTGTTTTTATCTGTTACATAGCTTTGATAATCTGAAAGGATTTCATGTCTTGCCTCTTTTCCGTTTCCAGAAAGCTCTTTTAAATAGTAATCAGAAAGATAACTCGTAAGACCTTCACACCAGTTTCCTGATTCATAATCTACATAAACCGAGTTTCCAAACCATGAGTGCAAAAATTCATGTGGAAGTGATTGTTTTGTGATGAATGGAAGTCCAATAATACTTTTACCTATAAGGGTCATGGTTGGAAGGGACAGGCCAGATGAAAGTTCATTCTCAATTACTGAAAAGCGCTTGTATGGATAAGGGCCAATCAGCTTTTCATAAAGAGAAACAGATTTTTTTAACGAATCTAAAAGCCTCACGGAAAGACCTTTGTTTTTAGTCAAAAGATAAGTTTCCAGACTTATATTCCTTAAATGTATTTTATCCACAAAGAATTTTCCTATTACAAGATCAATATTTTCTCTTTTAAAGGGAAAAATAAAGGTGACTTCTTTTTCCCCTTTCTTTTTTGGCGACTCAATAATCTGATTTGCTTCTGATATTGCAGTTAAGTCTTGGGGAATCTTGACTGTTAACTGGTATGTGTTAAGCCCTGAAATCCTTGGACACCAGTCATGGGTTAATAGCATGAAATTTTTATTTGAAAAATTTCCTCCAAAAAACTCCTTAAAGTTATTAACGAAACTGCCTTTTATTTTTTTTTCAAAGGCTAAACTTACGGGGGTATCTCCACAAGGTTGTTCTTCTATCTTGATTCTATTGTGGGAGACTTCAAAGGGTATCTTATTGCCTTTTTCATCAAAAATTTCGATTACATTGATTCCACTTATTTTAATCCGGTCTAAAAATGTGCTTGACGTCCTTGCTGTTCCACTAATTTTTTGGGCATTTAGATCTATTGAAACCAAAAGCTCCATATCGATTTTATTAATATTCGCTAAACAATGTGAAACAATTAGGAAAAACATAGGAATAGATAAAAAAAGGCCTTTCATAGATATCTCCTTATCATCTGTATAAAATTAAAAATATGCCTGTTGCCGCAATTACGCTGATTAGCCTTAAAAACTGACCTGTAAAAAGTAATAAAACCCCTATCCCAGGTTTATAGATTCCCAAGTACCTTGGAAGTTGATGTCTTAGGGCCCTTACTGGTGTGGCAATGATATTACCAAGTACAAGGGCAATTACCGTTTCCTTTATTGTTAGAACGCCTTCTTGAAGCATGGCCCCTGCTGCAGCGGCCCCCGCTGAAAACTCGGCCACTATGCTAAATACCACTACTGAAACCCCTTCAATAGGAATGAAGTTTGAGTGAACAAGATGGGTTGTAATTGATTGTAGAAATTGAAAGAAACCTTCAAGTCGTAAAAGTACTACAAGGAAATAGATTGGAACAGTGTAAAGGATAATGGAGCCGAGTCTTTTTTTAATATATAAGGAAAATATTTGTGATATTTTTTTCGTCTCAGTCTTTTCTTTAATTGTTTCATCATGAAATTTTACATTTTCTCTCTCATCCTTTAAAAGGATTCTTCCAAGTATAATTACAATAAATGTCCTTATTATGGCTGCCAGAAATGTGACTCCCATATACAAAAGTCCAGCCATCTGGACCAGGGGAACAATTATGGAAAAGGTGACAGGAAGATGCAAAAAATAGGATGGAAGGCCTACATTTAAAAGAGCAGCCAGGAACATCTCTTTTTTTGAAATTTTACCGTCTTGATAGGCATTCCAGAGCACGGTATTTGCAGCCACACCGGATAAAAATGCAGTTGTAAAGGCTGTTCCGCTCCAGTCACTAAGTCTTCCAAGGCGCATAAGCGGCCTAGAAAGAGATGCGACTATTCTGGACCAACCTTTTGCTTCTATGACTGCCGATAGATAAAGGGAGGCAACCATTATAAGAATTAGCCTTGTTACAGGCCAAAATACCCTAATGCCAAGGAATCTGACGTCAAAATTTGCCTTAAAAAGAAGTGTCAGAAAAAGAATTATGGCAAAAAAAATCCAAAAAAAGATATTAAATTTTTTCAGCGCGTCCCGTTTCTTTTTCCCCATGCCCCTTGAGTTTAAGAGGTTTTGGCAAGGTTATAAAGGAAAATGTGAATTTTTAGAGTTTCCTAAATAGTGTTATGGAATCTTTTTGAATTTAAATGTGAATGGGACTTTACACGTCTATGATTTTAAAGAATATTTGTCGGCCATGGATATCTTAATAGTTCAGCCAACTCACTTTGAGGCACCTTTTAGTAAAAAATTGTTTAAGACAAAGGCAAGGGCACTTGTTCCATTGACTCTTCCTTATCTTGCTGCCCTTATCCCCAAAGGCCATAATATTACCTTAGTTGATGAACAAATTGAGGATATTGATTTTGATAAAAAATATGACTGTGTTCTTATCACTTCTACCATTTTGACCTCTTTTAGGGCCTATGACATTGCAGACAGATTCAGAGAAAAGGGTATTCCTGTAGTAATAGGAGGCCCTCACTGTACCTTTTATGGGGATGAGGTCTTGGAACATGCTGATGCAATAGTTAGAAGGGAGGGGGAGACGCAGGTTCCTAAGGTGATCGAAGATATTGAGGCAGGGAGACTAAAAAGGGTTTATGAGGCAGAGGAACTTCATGACCTTAAGGGTCTTCCCTTTCCAAGATATGATCTTTTAAGCCCACAGGTCTTTTCAAGATTTCCAACCTACTCAATTCAGACCACCAGGGGCTGTCCATATAGATGTGAATTTTGCGCAGAAAGATATCATCTTGGGGAAAAGTACAGATTAAGACCCATTGAGGAGGTCATCGAGGAGATTAAATACACAGGATGTAAGCAGATTTTTTTTGCAGATAGCACCTTTGCCGGGAACCGTTCCCGTACAATGGAGCTTATGGAAAGGCTCATTCCATTAAAAATCAGGTGGTCAACACTTTGGAATACTTTTAGATGCCTTGATTTGGAATTTATGAAACTTGCTAAAAGGAGCGGGCTTTTACACATAAATATGGGTGTTGAAAGCATAAAAAAAGATACCCTTAAGACCATGAATAAAAAGACAACTCCAGCGGATAGACTAGAAGAGGTGGTGAAAATACTTAGGGACTTGGGTATAAGTTTTTCCTTTAATCTCATTTTTGGTTGGGACACAGATAAATTGGAAGATTTTGATGCAACCTTGGAATTCCTTATTAAAAACAAGGTACATGTGGCCTTTTTTAATGTTTTCTCGCCCCATAAGGGTACAAAACTCTATGAAAAATATTTGAAGGAAGGGAGGCTGCGGGACCCAAAAAATATGGGGCGGTGGCCCGGAGTAATTGCAGAGATTTACCCTAAAAATTATTCTCCAGAAGAATTAGAACAAAATGTCTTGCGCCTTTATAGGGAGTTTTATTCTTGGCCTTCAATGTTAAAAAGACTTCCTCTTCCAGTCACAAAGGCATACATAGCCTCATGGTTTATGAATCTTCAAGAAAGAAAACTCTATAAAGGAAATACACACAGGGCCAATTTTGATGGAATATAATTTAGGCCCATTATTTTCTGATTCTTCTTTTGATAAGTTAGTTTAGTTGTTATAATAAAATCAAGCCTTAAAAATGAGGTAAATAAATGGGAAAACTTTTACCCTTTAACAGTCAAAAAAGAATCCTTAAAAAAAGGCCAAGGCGGCTTGAAAAAATTAAGGAAGAACTCCTTTTATATCACGGTATTGATCTTGATAGATTAATGGCATCTGAACCTGCAACAACCTTAACGGTTGATGAATTTGAAGAGTTCACCGATAAGATCCTCGAAACTATAGACCTTTTTTGTGAAGAGCATCCTTCTATAACAGTTCACGACGTCTTATATACCATTGAAAATGTAAAGGATATTATTAGAGAGACAGTTGAAGAGGACTGATTTTATTGCCTTGGCTCAATCTCTATCTTTTTGGCCTCCTCATGTCTTAAACTCACATGATAGCCTTTAACCAGATATTCCACAGGGTCCTTTAAGGGAGCATATTTTATGACTTCAACTTCTGCACCCGTAATGAAGCCCATCTCTAAAAGTCTTTTTTTGAAAGGTCCCTGGGCATTTATTCTTATAACTTTACCTTTTTGTCCAGTAGTTAGGTCGTCGAGTGTCATGAGTTTTTTCTAACCTTGTTGCTTTTAATGTGGTTGAAAAACATAACACCCCTTGCAGTCTTAAACAACTTTTAGCATTATAGATTAAATCTCTCCTAAGGAGAACTTAAGAATGGCCAAAATCGCTGTCGGTGGTTCAAGGAGTATTGAGTCCTATGAATTAATTTGTTCTGTTTTAGATAATCTTATCCTACCAGGAGACATTATCCTTTCAGGTAATGCACCTGGTGCCGATAGACTTGGAGAAAGATATGCCCAGGAACACGGCCTTCAATTTAAAATCATACCATCTGAATGGGAAAAACATGGTTTAAAGGCCACTATGATGAGAAACGAAGTTTTACTTAAAGCAGCAGACTGCATAATTATCTTCTGGGATGGAAAATCAGAAGGCTCAAAGCACATGATCGAGATTGCGGTCCGTGCCAAAAAGCTTTTGGCAGAAGTAAGGGTTGACGGATATCTCAAACTTTTTAGAAATCCTAGGACCCTTTAAGTATTAACAAATATGTGATTGTTTTTCCCAGAAAAAGGAGCTTATGAGTTGTCTAATGGCGGCATTTTGTTCTTCACTTCTGGTGATAAATTGGATGCCAAGTTTATAACTTAGTCCATCCTTTTTGGTCCATATAACTTTCCCTTTCACCTTAAAAGGAGGTCTTGAGGGAATTATGATGTTGAGAATGGTATTTAATTCAATATTAATAGGGGAGTTTATGCACATTCCTCCAAGGCTGATATTTTGTAAGAATTCATTAAAAACTCTTCCGTCGGCACCAAAGGTCCCTTCTATAAGGATTTCAAATCTCTCGTTTCTTCGTCTATCCTGGATTTTCATATTTGGTAAGATTAATAAATGTCTTTATATTTAAATCGGTCAAAAAATTATTGTCTTAAATGTACGGAGCCGTGTTGTAAGTTTATTAAACATATGCCCTTTAATGGGGAGTGTGAACGGGCATGTTTTTCCACCTTTTTAATAGGTTCCTTCCCAACCTATGATAAAGATGATCCAATTAAAGAAAATTTAAGGCCTTATGTAATAGAATGGATGGTTCCTGCTGAAATAGAAGGCTGCCTTGCTTATAAAGATGGGCTTTGTTCCATCTATGACAGTCGTCCGTTGGCATGCAGAAATTTTCCACTTATTTCAGAGGGAAAATTTCACAAATTTTGCAAAATGGGAAGATATTTTTTAGGGCAGGAATTTTGTAATAGTGATTTTATGGAAAAGATCGATCGACTGGACAGTTTTTTGATTGAGACGTTAAAGCAAAAGGGAAAAGAAGGACTTTCAAATATTTTAATGGAAGAAAGGCCCTTTGAATTACCATTATTATATAATAGTTATCTCGCCTTCGTTCTTCTTATAAATTGTCAGGAAATTTTTAAACTTCTAGAAAGTCAAATATTGCTTCTTAAAAGATTTCAGAAAATGGAGTTAAAGGAGATAACTGTTTTGATACCTGGAACTGAATTTTGCATAACCGGCGAAGTTGATGGATTAATGGCAAATCTTAATTTTTTAATATATCGCCTTAAAGAAGAAGGTCTTTTAGAACATCTTACAAGAATTTTAGCAAAACTTTTTTAATTTTTTAAGCTTTGCATAAGTAAGATTTTAAGGCCTAAAAGGGTGAGATGGGGTTCCAACCTGTCGATAAGGCTAGTCTTTTTAAAAAAAATCTGTGAGAGGCCGCCAGTTCCAATAACAGTTACATCCTTTGCCATGCTGCTTTTTAATGCATTTAATATATTTTCAGTAAGCCCCAGAAAACCATAAAATAGCCCTGATCTTATCGCATCTTCGGTGCTTTTTCCGATGGGCTCTACACCTGTAAAGTCAGGCCTTACTAAGGGCAATTTAGATGTCTCTGAAAAAAGGGCATTTAATGACATTAAAAGGCCTGGTGCTATAGCTCCACCAAGGTATTCACCATTTTCAGAAATACAGTCAAAGGTGGTGGCAGTCCCATAATCAATAACTATGCAAGCACTTTTTATCAAATGGTAGGCAGCAACTGAATTTATCAATCGGTCGGTTCCGATTTCGTGGGGCCGTGGATAATTGATTTTTATTGTCTTTAAGGCCTCTTGGTGGGCATTAATTGGTTCAACACCAACAAAGTTTTTAAAAAACTCAGCCCATTGGCCATCAGCCTGTGGTACAACACTCGAAATTATACCGTGGCGTATATTTTTAAAGGTGATGTCCTCATGTCTAAGTAAAAAATCGACGACAGCTGCTATTTCAAAGTGAGTAGAATCTTTGTTTGTAGATATTCGCCAACTCTTAAAAACTCCCTTTTTTTTAAAAAGTCCTATGACTGTATGGGTATTTCCAATGTCTATTCCAAGAAAAAAGTCCATTTTTCTCCCTTTTCACCTATTGAAAAAAGTCAAATTTTAATTTATAAGACCACCCAGCATATAAATAGCTTTTTTGGACTTGACAATATAAAACATAGCAATTAAAAGAAGCGAACCTTACTTTTGAGCCCCACAATCTAGTCGCCTTTAGGGGACGGATATGTGGCTAAGGCTTTTTTGCGTTTTTTAAAGAGGCAATAACAAATTAGGAGTAGGAAAAAATATGCCTACAATTAATCAACTGGTCCGTAAGGGCAGAAAAAAAATAAAGAAAAAGACAAAGGCGCCAGCCCTTGAGTCGTGTCCTCAAAAACGAGGTGTCTGTACACGTGTTTATACAACTACACCTAAAAAGCCAAATTCAGCCCTTAGAAAGGTTGCTCGTGTAAGGCTTACCAATGGGATTGAGGTTACATCTTATATCCCAGGAATAGGACATAACCTCCAGGAACACTCTGTTGTGCTTATTAGGGGTGGCCGTGTTAAGGACCTGCCTGGTGTCCGCTATCATATTATAAGGGGAACCTTAGATGCCTTGGGAGTGGAAGATCGTAAAAAGGCCAGGTCTAAATACGGAACAAAAAAGCCCAAGTAGTTTAAGAGCAGGTAGATACTATGCCACGAAGAAGAGAAGTCCCAAAAAGAAAGATTCAGCCGGATCCAAAATATAAGAGCGTGCTTGTGTCAAAGTTTATCAATGGATTAATGGTAAAGGGTAAAAAGAACCTTGCAAGAAGAATCTTTTATCAGGCCATGGATATAGTTCAGTCGAGAACAAAGGAAGATCCCATAAAGGTCTTTGAGCAGGCCATGGAGAACGTAAAGCCAATTGTTGAAGTTCGCTCTAGGAGGGTAGGTGGTGCAACATATCAGGTGCCTGTTGAGGTTAGGCCTGAGAGAAGGCGAGCCCTTGCCATTAGATGGTTGGTGGGATATGCCAAGGGACGTGGCGAAAAAAGCATGGCAGAGAGATTGGCCGGTGAATTAATAGATGCCTTTAATAAGAGAGGCGGGGCCTTCAAAAAGAGAGAGGATACCCACCGAATGGCAGAGGCCAACAAGGCATTTGCACATTACCGCTGGTAATAAGATTCAGAGATAATGAAGGAATTTTGGAGGATATAGGTCATGAGCAAGCAGAAATTTGAGCGGAAGAAGCCGCACGTAAACGTAGGAACCATAGGGCACATAGACCATGGTAAGACGACGCTGACGGCAGCGATTACCAGGGTACTTTCAACGAAGGGTTGGGCAGATTTTACGCCATTTGAT